>JAPDPQ010000016.1 GCA_034506395.1 candidate division KSB1 bacterium
TGAGTCTTTTCTTCCAATTGGACAAAAGTCTCAGAAGAGATGAATGACAGCCATTTTTGTATCATTTTTCGGGATGGCGCTTTGCTTTGTTTCCAGAGCAGCTCTGGCTGAATTTTAATGGTGCTGCTCGCACGGAGTTCCACGACCGGGACGAACGCATCAGTGGCTCGCACTCGCAAAATGTAATCACCGAACAATGGATCATAAACATAGTCGGTAGAGTCCTCATTGAGGCGGTAATCGCCCTGGCCGCGTTCGACCTTGATGGGGATTCGCTCAAGCTTTGCAACTTGAGTGTTCGAAACCTGATAATACCAGTTGGTGGTAATCGCCTGATTTAGAGCAGAATAATCAGCTCGGAGATCGGCCAGATCTGTCAGCTTTCGGCCCACAGTTGGATCCGAATAATTCCGTTCTCGATGTGTGTATTGAAACGCCACCGAAAGTCGTTTCCAATCACGTAATTCCCAGTTTGCGGTTTGAGTGATGGCTTCAGATTCGCGTTTGAACCCCCCAGCGTCCCATTTATCTTGCTGGCGCTGGCTAATACCAAATGAGACGCCCATTCTGTGCCAATCGACCAATTTGAGCATTGGTCCAATCTCGTAATACCGGAACCCCAGCGCCATTGAATCTTGAAATCGCTCCTGTTTTTGTTCGGCCTGAAAATCGAGCGAGGATTGCAGCTTCCAGAGGGAATATCTGCCGCTGCCAAATTGTCGAACCCAGCGACTCGTGCGTTGTTGCTCGGGCGCATCGCTGGAGATGGACTCGATGCGGTACCGAAGCTGGGGGATTTTTTGAAACAGGATTTCTGACCCCATTTCCCAGCGTCGGGACTGAAAACTATCGCCGCGCTGGTTCTCGCCCAAAGCGCCTGTGATTTTGAGGGGCTCGGCTGGAGAATAACCCCCCTGAAGCTCGAAGATTCGTTCGGACTGGGGAGCGAGATTGATCAAATCCCATTTGCGATTTTTTTCCACCTCTTCAGAACGATCGATGTATTGAAACTGCTGATGGACGCGCCGAATGCGACCCAATAGATCGAATTGGCCGAACTTCTTGCCAGCAATTCGAATCGGCTGCTGCTTGAACCCCAATCGGGCAAGCATGGCCATCCCAAAATTATCATCATCATCTCGGTCAGAAATTAGATTTCGATCAAAGCGACTCGCGGCCAGTTCAGTATGGATCTGAAAATGTTTGCCAGGCTGATAGGCGAATGCCAAGTCGATGAGATCGTGGCTCTCTGGCGGCGTCAAAAATATCACCGGCAAGTAGCTTCCCTTTCCAGGTCCGACGTATTTGTAATTGGCGTAACCAGCCAATTGATACGAGCCATTATTGGGGCCGACGTAATTGAAGCCAATGTTATAATCGCCAAGGCCTGGACCAACATACCGATAGAACTTCACCCCAGCGGAATCGACGGCGACATAATTTCCTTTGCCTGGGCCGAGATAATTAACCCCGGAAACAAAGGCCGAATCGCGATTGTCCCCAGCCTGTTGGAGACGGTTGCGGTTGGCTTCAGTGAGGGTGTAATCTAGCGGATTGTTCTTATTATCAGCTTCGCGCAGCATTCGGACGCCAAATTTCAATCGTTCATCATCGGTGGCTGTTGAAACGTCAATCCCATAAAGGCTGCGCTGAAATTTCTGATCCGAATATTGAAAGTCCACAGTGATTCGGGAGTCAGCCGTAATAAGGCGATGGCGTGTGAATGTGATTTGGCCATTGCTGTATTCAATCACATAATCATTGTTTTCACCGCGGGTCATGAGTTGGCCATCGACCCACACTTTTTCCGTGCCAGCCAGTACGATGATGTCGATCTGCCCGCGGTCACCTTTGAGCTGATAGGGCCCCTGATTTCCCTCTTGACCCAAGAAGAAATTTGTAGTGAATTTTCCGCGGGAGACGGCAGCCGAAATCGCCCCCTTTGTTCTTCCCAGTTCAAATGAACCCATCACTCCCTGCAATTTTCGATTGTAGGGACTGAACTCGGTCCCTTCAAAGCTCAAATAATAATCGCCTAAGGTTGATTGGAACTGCTCTCCTTTGAGTTGAATGAACACCTTGTCAATTTCCTGCAGCGTCTGAGTGTTGCCCTCAGGCTGAATGGGCGTATTCTGATCAGTGAGAGCTGCAACGACCTCCAATTTTTCAGCGATCTTGCCTGAGATCTGCATTCGCAGCCCAGATTCCAGCTTTAGCCCTTGGTTGCTTCCAATGCTGATACCTCGCACAATGCTACCGTTTTGCCTTAGGGCCGAAGCGCTTTCAGAAGCGCCACGCCGCGAAACGATCGAGCTGCGGACGGCCGGAGTGGACGAGTCCGACGGCTGATAGACCATCAACTCCCGATGAAAATATTGCGCTCGTATCGGCAGCGGAATGAATTGATAGTAAATTTGAAGCTTCTGCATCCCTGCAATCGGCTTCAGCCAGATCAATTTGCCACGGCTATAGTCGATCTGATAATCAATTCCTTGATACAATTTGGTACTGTCTCGATAAATCCGCTCAGAGCCTCTGATCAAAAAACTGTCGGGAAGGCTATAGACCGTGGTGCTGGAATCAACGGATAGGCTGAAGTTCCGTTCGAACTGGCTATACCTGTGTTGAAATTGGGAATAGCCGTTGCTAATGATTATGATGGCCAAAACGCATGTCAACCAATAAATTTTCATAATGAGCCGAACAAGGTGTGTTTCTAATTCGATCTGGAATGATAATACAAAACGGCGGGCTAAATAGCAAGCCAATTTTTTGTCAGTTTTGGACTAAGCGGGTAATTGCGCAAAGCTCAATCAAAAGCTAATGCCAAAACTCAAGCGGGAGCGAAGCTGCGATGCGACCGAACCGCCTCAATTTTATCCTCGCAACGGACCTCAACTCCCGCTATCTGTCCTGTCCCGATCACTGATCACTGATCACTGATTACTGATTACTGATCACTGATAATCATCTCTTTTTCCAGTCCATATTCAGCGGTTCTACTGTTGGGAAGATTGAGAAATTCGCTTGTTTGAGCTTCAACTGGAAATCAGCTACATCTTTTTCAAAAAGCTGATTGAATTGATCCAGTGCTTTTTGCATGGCCTCTTCAGCCTGATGCAAATACATCATCTGGGAATCGGTTGGTTTTTCCCAGGAAGATGTCAATGAATTGGAAACATACCATAATTTGCGACTGACATTTTCCTGGCGAGTAATACCCTGTTTGGTGGCATCGTCGACAAAGAGATGCAACACCTGCTTCAACCGCTTTTTCAATTCATTCGCGGCAGTCTTTAATTCTTTTGTTGCTGGAGCTTCTTTATCTTCATTTATTTTCTCCAGCACCAGGTCCACGCTTTTTTCCACCTTCCGAATCCGCTCGACCGCCTCGGTGACCACCTCGATTCGTTGTCCCACGTGAAGCAACGTTTGATACTTCTCCAGCCGTTCCGCCATGGGGATTGAGACTCTGGGATCTGGCAGGACCTGGAATTTTTCAATTGCCTCATTGTTTCCCAATTTTATCTTCACATAATAGGTCCCCGGCAGAACCTCTGGTCCGGCGGGAGCAAAGCCGCGGGCGCGACCCGTGATGCTGGGCATCTGCCAGCCGTCGCGGCGCAGATCCCACCAAGCCCGGTTGATACCCTTCTTCATTGGGCCATCAAATTTGCGAATTACCTGCTGCGTTGAATCCAAAATCTCGATGGTGATTGTCGGTTCCTTTGCCCTCTGCTGTTCCTCAGCGGATGCATCTTTTTGTTCGGATGGCTCTTGTGTTTCGGCGCGGTTATCTGTTTTATCCGGTGGGATTAGATAATAGCTGATCATTGCGCCATAAGGTCGTCCCTCTCCGCTGAACATGGCATCGGCTGGGAAATGATAGCCAGCCGCCGGGCGGATGGTATGTTGATATGCGGTTGGTACTTCGAAAATATGCAATGGCCTTTCGATTATGCTCTTTGAAATCGATCGCAGCGGCCGAACGTCATCCAAAATAAACGCCGCGCGACCATGCGTGCCGATCACCAGGTCGTGTTCCCTGGGGTGAACGATCAGCGCCCGCACCGGGACAGTTGGAACCCCATGTTTCCACTTCATCCAATTTTTGCCATCATCAAAACTGATGAATAGCCCGAACTCCGTTCCAAGGTACAATAGATTCTTGTTGACTGGGTCCTGTTCAATCACATGCACAAAACCCCAGCGCTCCGGAGAATTTTTGGCCCGAGAGGCCGTTGGATCGTTTTTGGTCAGGCTCTCCCATTTCTTCCCGAAATTCTCAGTTTTATAAATATAAGTTGTCCAGTTGCTCCGCTGATGATCATCGAATACCACATAAGCCGTTCCAGCATCGAATTTCGATGGCTCAATATGAGGACACCAGGTATTGGCTGGCAAATCTGGGATGTTCTTCACCACATTCTCCCAATTTTTGCCCCCGTCGCGGGTCACCTGCACATTGCCATCATCAGTCCCGACCCAGATTGCCCCACGTTGCACAGGGCTAGGCGCAATGGTCAAAATCGTACAGTGATTTTCGGCATGGGTGACATCGTAGGTCAAGCCCCCGCTCTCGATCTGCCGCTGCTTCTCTGGATCATTCGTGGTTAAATCAGGGCTGATGATCTGCCAACTATCGCCGCGGTCGGTGCTCTTATGCACAAATTGGCTGCCGTAATAAACGGTATTCGGCTCGAACGGATCAATGGCAATGGCAGCGTTCCAATTGAAACGCAATTCGATCCCATCAGGCGCTGCCGGCCGAATGTCCTTGCGCTCCCCAGTGATGCGATTGAAACGGGTGAGATAGCCTCCCTGAGACATGCTATAACCGATAACAGGATCATGCGGATCGCTCAAAGTGGCAAAACCATCGCCAAAGCCGACCTCTTCCCAATGATAATTTCGAATCCCGCCCGTCTCCCAAACATCGCTGGGGCCGCACCATGAACCATTGTCCTGCATCCCACCATAGACATTGTAAGGAAGCTCCATATCGATATTGATGTGATAGTATTGCGCTAAAGGCAAGTTCTCTACAAAACGCCACGTCTGGCCTCGATCGTAACTGATCGCCACACCACCATCGTTCCCATCAATCATAAAATTGCCGTTATCCGGATGAATCCACAGCGCATGATGATCCGAATGAATCCGCGAACGAATGCGCTCAAATGTTTTGCCCCCATCTTCGCTCACCACCAAATTGGTATGCAGGCTATAAACACGGTTTTCGTTCTGAGGATCGACGCGGATATCCGCATAATAAAAGGGACGAGGGTTGACATTGGGAGATTGATTCACGATTTTCCAATTTTTTCCCCCATCATCGGAGCGACACAGGGCGCTCTTTTTCGCCTCAACCAGGGCATAAACCACTTCAGGATTGCTTTTGGCGATCGCCACACCGATGCGTCCCAATTCGCCCTCTGGCAATCCATCTTTGCTGGTGATCTTTTGCCATGTTTCTCCCCCATCATAAGTGAGATAAAGTCCACTTCCCGGACCACCTGATTTGAAGAACCAGGGCCAACGTCGATGTTCCCACATCGCCGCAAACAATTTGTTGGGATTGCTCGGATCCATCACCAGATCAGCACAGCCGGTCCGTTCGTCGACGAATAAGATCTTCTGCCAGCTTTTGCCGCCATCCGTTGTTTTGAACACGCCGCGCTCTGGATTCTCTCCCCAGGTGGTTCCCAGCGCGGCCACGTATGCCACCTCTGAATTGGATGGATGCAACACCACCCGATGAATTTTTTCGGTTTTCTCCAGGCCTAAAAATACCCAGCTATCTCCAGCGTTGAGGCTCTTGTAAATGCCATTGCCCACACCCACGCTGTTCCGAGGGTTACCCTCGCCCGTACCAACCCAGACGATGCTCGGGTTTGCCTGAAATACCGCCACTGCGCCGATCGACGAAGCGGGCTGATCATCAAAGATCGGTTTCCAAGTAATACCCCCATTTATCGATTTCCATACCCCACCAGTCGCTGAACCCACGTAAATGATGTTGGGGTTGGAAGCCACTGCCTCAATAGTGCCGATCCTTCCGCTCATCCCGGCCGGCCCAATGCTGCGCGCCTTCATACCAGCAAATAGCTCAGGATCAAATTGGGCGAGCGCATCCGATTGGGTGCTTATTGGCAAGATCAGTGCGAATAATAAAAAATACCAGGCATGCTTTCTCATTTTCTACTCCTTCCTAATTTTTAAATCCTAAAAAAGGATATCATGATGTGGTGTGAGCTTTCGATGTAATAGAATATAGCAGATAAAATATCGAAATCAAGCTGAAATTCACTATCAGATTTAAAATTTGCAGTAACCATCATTCCACGATTCCAAAGCGCTTTTGCACCGAGGCATGATTTTGAGGATCATCGTTCCATGAAACCGTAACGCTCATGAGATAATCTCCAGCTTTTAGCTTACCCAAATCGAGTTCAATCAGCTCCAGCTCACGATCCTGAACCGGCGTGCGCGTTTGATCGAGGGAGATAAAGCCATCTTTGGCGCGGGTCAGCCATCGGAGAGCGCGCTTCAATGCCCCCTGACTGACTTTGTCTTTGGCTATCTCTAATTTGAGTTTGAATTGGTTTGAGATAGCAGCCGATTTGAGGTTATAGACCTCGAAATAACAAAAAACCGGTCGTTTTTTTTGTACCTGCTCGAAAGGGTAGGGGATTAGTCGCACATCCTGGATCGTCCGAACGATCGATTGGGGCAATTTATCGATTTTTTGGGGAGAGAAATAGAATTGGATGTCGCTGATCATCACTTTGGGCGCTGAGAAATCCCGAACGACGATCGGTTGTTTAATAAATCCGACCTGCTCTGTCCCACTCATGCGCAATTGTAGGGTGATATCTCCAACGATTGGAAGAGCTGAAAATTGTATTAAGCCGATCGCATTGGGAATTTCTTGAATCAATGAGGCTGAATAGCAAGTGGAATCCTGAACATGACGGACTGGAGCAAACATCTGATCCCGAATCAGGGTCTGGTATTCTATTGTGAGTAATTCTGAAAAGCTGTTCTTGGTGATATTGCCGCGAAACGGCATCCGAAAATGAATCTCAATTCGAGTCGAATCATGATCCCCTCGGAATTGAGCCACATCGGTCGAAAAATGGATTTTGTTGAGATCAGAGTGGATCGGTACGAAGAAGCTTGGAGCGGTACTCACGTAGCGAGTTGTCTCGATCTCTTGAATTTTTTTTTGTTCGAGCAAACGCTCATGCGGCAAACGCCGGTCTTTTTGGATGGTGTTACTAGAGCGCATGACGGATTGGTTCAGCAAATCCTGTTGAATTTCCAGTGCTAGATTCGCAGCCCGGGAGAACGACGGTGTCAGATGAGCGCGGGATTGCACCAGATCACCCCAATACCAGGCCATGTTTTTAGCAATGCCACTTTCGATTGCCTGGCTGAGATCGCTGACCTGGCGAAAATCATCCCCCTGCTTCACGAAATGAATGACAAACTCCAGCCCAAGATCTCGATAAACCCAGCTTTCATTGGGATAAACGAAATATTCCGAAGCTGGGGGAAATCCACCATAAAGCTGGCTGATATAGCGATAAACCTGGCGATCTTTGAACAAATTTATTGACCTGCGGCCGCCACTATCCTGATAGCGGAGCGACGGCTCACCATACTTGAGATAGATTTGGCCACGGTCGTCGAAAAACGGCGTCCTGACGCTGGAAAAATGGCGTTGAACATAATTCCATCGCGTCAAAAATGCTTCCAATAAATCATGCCTGGGCGAGAGAGGATTTGGTTGTTGCTGAAGCCAATAGCCTCTAATGAATGATTTTCGCTGATCAATGGAGCTGAGTTTTAGATAGGATGTCTTTGTATTATTATCGAGCAGTGCCAAAAACGGAAATTCGAATTTTCGCTGAAAAATCGCTTCATCAGCTGAGGATAATGAATCAAAATAGGCATGTGCAACCGGGATTTCACCTTGACTTGCTATCTGGAGAAAAGCGCTTTTCACGGAAAAGATCAGCAGCCAAATCGCAATTTGTAAGATGAGGTTGAGATGTTTGATCGTTGCTAATTTCATGATGGTCACCCGGATTTCCGTATCAAAACGAATGAACCATCCTATAAAAAGGCACAAGCATCCGATGTTTGGATGCTTGTGCCCGAAATCAATCATGAAATAATGATGTTATCATGGATGGCCTAGGTTGGGGTTGATATTTCGCTCGCGCTCAGTAATTGGGAAATAGCGCCAGGAGCCGGCTGGGAGATGCCAGGTCTTGAACTCGCTATCCAGCCGTCGCTGATCCAAAAGCCGAGCGCCGGTGACGAACAATTCCTTATCGCGCTCCGTAATCAGAACGTTCATATCCGCACTGGCTAATGGGCTGAGCCCATGAGAAGCACGGACTTTGTTAATTCGGTCAAGCGCGCCGGCTGAGTTCCCAGCTCTTAGATCACATTCTGCCAACATCAATTCGTTCTCTTGCCAGTTCATGAAAGTGATCGGCGAGGATTCGTTGGGATATTTGCCCTGCCGATAATACATGACCTTGTTATTTCCGAGTATCGAATCGATTGGCACACGGGCGAGTTCTGCTGGATCGTCGATCACATACTGCCTGAACCTTGGCGCCAGCACCGCTTGGGTTCTTCCCTTTCCGGCTTGTTGCCAGAAATAATTGTCGGACTGGATGCTATGCTTGGATTGGAACGGCTCATCTCCCTCAATCATGCCGTTCTGGGCGAAATTTCGCACATTCGCGAAGTCGCCTTTCAGAAGATAAATCCGAGCGATCAAGGAGTTAATCAGCCGTTTCTGTGCATCATTGGCAAGGGTCAGTGCCTGCTGGAATTTTTCAATGGCCAAACCGAACATTTCATTAGATGGAATAAACGGGCCATTGTCGATCACGCCGCCGCCCTGTTCCTGGCTTAAACCGAAATAGGCGCCGTAGATGTAACGCGCAATGCCGCCATACAAATTGCCATTAAACAGCGCCTCATTTTTTAAAGCCTCATTGGTGAAGGTGATTTCACCGACGCGACGGATGATGTCATCCGAAAAGAATCGCAGCTCACCCAGAGCATTAAATACGCCATCCACGGAATTATTATCCAACGTGATTTGTCCTTCATCGATATCGCGGAACGTCGGAAAAGTCGCGTTCGGGACATTTGAGTCAAAGAAAAGTTCATCGGAAAGCAATCCGGCCAGGACCCCTAACTGATCATGTGTGGTGGCAAAGCGGGTTTTCAATCCGTTAATGACAAACGGGGTCTGGCTCTCACTGGTCAATCTGGCATCCTCGACCTGATCGATGAGCGGGTCTACCGATGTGGCATAATCCTCGCATGAGCTCCAAATAAGCAGCGAGGATAATAGCAATATTAAAAGTGCAGTTAGTCTTTTCATTGAATGTGCCTCCTTATCCTAATCCTATAAGGAAATTCTTAGCCAAAGATTATAAACTCTCGGATTTTGCAGCGTCAAAAAGTCCTGCCCACGCTCCAGGCTTCGAGCTCCTGAGAAATTCATCTCGATATCTGCCCCGCTGTACTTGGTCGCTGTCCATAGATTTCGGCCAGAGACTCCGATGACCAAATCGGATATGTAGCGGTTGGCATAAACTTTATAAAGGAGGTCGCGGAAGCTGAAGCTGAGGCTAATCTCGCGCAGCTTGAAATAGTCGGCATCCTCAATGAAATTGCCATCATAACGCCGATCCATTTTCGCATATTCTACCGCCGCTGCCTTGTATTCCTCTGAGCCAACTTCGGCCTTTTGAATGTTGTCATACCATTCTTTAATGCCGAGGATGTCCTGCAGTTCTCGATAACGTTTGTTATTTGCTCCGATGCCGAAAGCATTGCCCAGGTAAATGGCAAATTCTTTGGTATTGTTGAACATCTTATGACCAGTCGCCCAATCGGTCAACACGTAAAGGCTGAAATTCCGCAAGAACCTGAGGTTCATCGTGAACGAACCAGTGTAAGTCGGAATTGGAGTGCCAAAATTCACCCGCAATTCTTGACCATTTTCGTCCTTCAACACATCTGGGCCTTTATAGGTGCCATCAGGATTGAACAGCGCACCGACTACCTTCTGGGTGTAAAACGCATGTTTTGGGAGGCCTTCCTTAAACACGTTGAGGTCGAACGCATCGAAAATCGGCTGCGCACCACCCAAATCTTTGACCTTATTGGTCTGATAATTATTGGTCACTGAAAGATCGAGCTGGAGATTCCGGCGATTGATAAGTCGGGCTTGTACGAGAGACTCGATGCCCCAACCTTCTACCGCACCGATGTTGTATGGCACGGCTGTGGCGATCTTGCCAGTCGATGGCGCATTCCGAAACTCGATGATTGAATTTTGGGCATATTGCCGATAGTACGAGAACTCCACAGAATAATTAGTGAACAGTTCTGCATCAAATCCAAATTCTAGTTCTTTGATGCGCTCTGGTTCAATTTTTGGATTGCCAATGGCAGACAAAACTGCACCCGCACCATAGCCAGACGGCTCTGCCCGCCACAGCAATGGGATGCCATCGATGGTGCGCGGAAGCACCCCGGTCTCGCCATAGGCCGCCCGCAGTTTCATCAGATTGAAGAAGGATGGGAAAAACTTATATCGATCCATGCGAACCGCAAAACTTGCTCGCGGATAGAAAATGCTGGGCGCCTTGGAACCGATAGAACTGGCATAATCATTTCTGAGCATCAAAGAGAAGAAATATTGATCGAGATAAGAGAACGAATGATCCGTAAAGATGCCGGCCTCTCGTTCATGGCTGTAGGTCTCATCTCCTCCCTCAAATGTCTCGCCAGCGCCGATGTTGGTGATCAACTCAGTGAGATAATCCTTCTTTTGAATGTTGAATGTTCTCAGCTTTCGATCGAATAATTGTGCGCCCACCACCGAACTGATGTTCAAATTCGGCAGCGGTGAATAGGTGTAGCGGGCATCGAGATTGTAGGTGAATTGGCGGTTTTGACGATTGTAAATAGCGCGCCGACCTTTCGGATAGAATGAATATTTCAAGTTTGCTGGATAGGTCTGGTCGTTCCTCAGATCGCCATCATCGACACCAAATGTGAATGAAGCTTCAAAGTTTTTAAATGGATTATACTGAGCTCGAACTGACCCGATGAATCGGTTGGCTGCCCGGACATTTTTGAGTCCTCTCACAGAAGCGCTATCCGTGAACCAATAGGGCACCGGGGTCAATAATGTATTGCCCAAAAAACCAAAAATATTGTTGTCGTTATTGGGCAAACGATTCTCGGTGAGCGAATAACTGGTGTTCACATTGACCACAAGACGGTTGTTCGGGTAGATGTCGAAATTGGCTCGCAGTGTCCTTCGATCCAGATAGTTATTGGGGATGATCCCATCCTCGTAGCGACGGTCGATGCCCAGATAATATTTCATGAGACCCGTGCCGCCGTAAGCGTTCAAGGTATGCTGCAAAACTGGACCCTTTTTGAAAATGGCGTTGGCGTGCTTATAAGATAAGAATTCATCTTCGGTATATTTGTGAGATTGCTCATTATAACCAGTGACCACTTTATAGTCGATCGAAATGGCTTTCGGTGCACCAGGGACCATCTTGCCCTTCTTGGTCGTGATTAGGACTACGCCGTTGGACCCGCTCGTGCCGTAGGAGGCAGCTCCGGCTGGGCCCTTGAGAATATCGATGGACTCAATATCCTCAGGGTTAATGTCCGCCAATGTCGAGGTCCCCTGACCGCCAACACCAAAACCGATAACTTCAGAGTTGTCCACTCGGACGCCATCGATATAAATGACTGGTTGTTCGTTCCCATTCAATCCGCCACCCGATCGGACATTGAAGCGGATCGCACCACCTACGTTTCCTGACGCTGGCGCAATGTTCACTCCAGCCACTTTTCCAGCGATCAATTGTGAAATTTCTTGATAGGAGTTTGCAGTCGTTAGCTGATTGGCCGTCAAGCGGGCAACTGCCACTTCGGCCACCGATTTGGCGGTCTTCGAAGCAATCCCAGTGACAACAATTTCTTCGCCTCTGAACACGTCTTCGATCATTTCGAAACGTAAATTGGTGAGATCTTCGCTGGGAGAAAGTGTACGAACTTCGGTCTTATAACCAATGTAGCTAACGGTTAAATTGAATGAGCGGGTCGGCTCATACGAGAAGCTAAACCTCCCATTGATATCTGTGGCAGCACCAAAGGTTGTTCCCCGAATGTATACATTTGCTCCCGGCAAAGGAGCGTTGGTTTTCTTGTCAACCACCACGCCTTTGATCTCCTTCGCCAGGGTTGGCAAGCTCAGCGCTGCAATAAGCAAGCAACACAGCAAAAAAGTTAGTTTTCTCATTTTCTCTTTTCCTCCATTCATTGGTCCTCAAATACTGTTCATATTTTCGCTCGTTTCAGCTTTAAAGCTCACCTCCTTCCCCTGAAACAGAGCGTCTTGATGGGTGCTATTCGATTTTATAACTGATGCATCTAAAACAAGTAACCATTTAAAAGCGTTCAAATTCAATTTTAGCTAAAATAAATTTGATGAATTGGGGACGGATGAATAATGGGGCTCGTCCGTTCAGACGCATTCATCAATTTCGCTAAAATCAAATTCTCGATTTAAAAATGGGATGTAGGATGATAATAGTGGTGCAAGTGCTTGGTTTGAAGTTCAAATAAAAGATTAGAGATTTATTAACAAAATGCATGCCAGTTCAGAACATCAAAAAGTGCAAAAATTATCATGAATAGTGAACTATTTTTTCTATTGTTATTCAAATCAATTTTTCTTGTCGCCTGTCTCGAAATTATCGCAGTTGTGCACTATTTTTCACCCACGGTGCAATTCATTGCATGATTTTTTTACTTCGAATCGGTTATATTTGCTTGCCTCAGCAATGAATCCGCTTCGGTATTAATGGAAATCTGATCAATACTTTTTGCTGTCAGATTTGCATGGATCCATGGCAAAAGCAATATCCTTATTAGCCCGTTAATGAGGCGTCTTTGAATATGATTTGCGTGAAAAATATTGCTTGCATATCAGAATTAATCTTTTTATCTTTTTGTCAATAAAGCAGCAAACGCATAACACTTGCCTCGTTTTTCCAGAACCAATTTACGAAAGGGGTACTCAAATGAGAAAAAGGCACTACTTTCTTGCCTTCGCTCTTGGATTTTTGATTTTTTTGAATTGCGCCGTAATGCAGCCGAAATGGAAAAGCGTTCCGCTTTCCCAGGAGGAGCTCGAAACGATTGGTTTGCTAAATATTCAAGCAGATGAACTGAAAAAATTGAAATCTCAACCCCTATACAAATTTACCCCTGCTCAAATAGATGCTTATTTAGGCTATCTTCAGAGCACAGAGCCAAACCTCAGGCTACGGGTACAGCATTTGGCGCAAAAATGTCTAGGGCAACCGTATCAAATCTACCTGTTGGGCGAATTTCCGTTTGAAATATACGATCCTGACCCACTATATTCTATCGACAAAAGCGATTGTGTTGTGTTTGCCGAGCATATTTACGCCATGGCGTTAGCCTATGATTGGAAGAGCTTTTTTGCCATCTTGCAACGCATTCGCTATAAGAACGGCGAAATTGGTTTGGCGACCCGAAACCACTATACTGAGTTCGATTGGGATGTCAATAATAATTGGCTGGTTCAGGACATTACAGCCGAACTTGGTGGCGACCAAACCGCATGGGAAACCACGGTGGTGGATCGAGCCAAATTTCTTTCAAGATGGGGCATTGGTCAGTTCATCCCAGTTGAAAAAGCAAAATGGTGCTACCTTCCCTACGACCTGCTGCCCAAAGTGATCGATCAGTTGCAACCTGGAGATTTTGTGAATATTGTTCGGGGCTTTGAGAATAGCAAATGGGTTGGGCATGTGGGATTGATCACGAAAAGCGAAGATGGGACCATCAATCTATTGCACTCCACGCATCCACGAGTGAAGCAGGAGCCACTGATAGATCTCTATCGCAATGCCAAGAAAAATAATGAAGAACGAAAGCGATTCAATGACGAGGCTCGGATCAAAAATCAGAAGATCATGGCAGAGAACGAAAGGCTACGGGCAAAAAATCAAGGCAAAAAATCGCCGAAAGAGAAGCCATTGATCGCCTATAAGCCATATTTTTATGGGTTCAAATTTCTCCGCCTCCGGGAGGATCCACTCTGGGAATTGATGAAGCGGGATGGACCACTGGCGCCAAAACTGAAAATCGGCCCTGTATTTTAAATTTCGTTGGGCTGGATTTGGGATAGAGGACATGCATTGCGATCGAAGCTAAGATGGCTGAAACCAAATCTTGATTTTAGTCTTCAGCGGCTCTTTTTGACCAAGTTCGCCAAGTTGCATTTTATTCCACTATCCATCGGGTCATTTCAGTCGGTAGAATCATGAGACTTTGACGTCGCCGAAAACGTGCGAGATATAGATTTTCAAACGATTGAAGGCAGAAACATAATCTGGCGATTTGAATTCCTTATCGAGCAATAAGCCGCTGTGTCTTTCGCCCAACAATTTAATATCCCCGGCTAAAATTGAAGCTTTTAAATAGAAAGGCACATGTTTCGGTGTTATCACATGGATGTCTCCAAAAACACCAGTCACATTTATTTGCTTTTCTCCTGAAACAATTTTCAGCTCGATCAAATCAAGCGTTGTATCGCCACACTCATTTTTTATTCTACCAGTTTGAAATTCATGATTCTTCAATTTGATCTCCAAATCGCCGAACACATTGGAATAGTAAGCCTTTGGTGTATCAGATAGCGTTTGATCATCAACAAGTTGGCTTTTGGCAATATGGCGTTTTGTGCTAAGCAATCCCATGCGGATGCCTAAAAGGATCAGCAGGATGGGCCAATTTCAGCAATTACACGGCCAAGATCGATAATGCCAAGATTATTGAGCAAGATCAGCACACCGATGACAATGATAATAGCCCCTGCAAGCATTCTTCTTCGGTTGAAAATACCGCTCTGGAAATAATCACTCATTTTATCCCTTTCCGTTATTCGATTGTTACATTGGTGCGCTGATTTGATACGGTTCAAAGCTTTATGCGTTTCATTTTTATTACAGTCTGAGAAATAGATTGTATCGCAATAACGCCTCTGGCAGACCGCCTTTTAAAACAAATGCAGCGGCTCGCAAATCGTGGTGCTGAGTATCTGCGAAAGGTACAGCTACGCATAATCCGATCCCAGCAGCCCGAATAGCGATCGTACCGCTCTCACTGTCTTCGAAGCCAATTACCTGATTAAATCTCTCTTTCGGAATGCCTAACTGATGAAGGGCAATGCTGTACAAATCCCGATGCGGCTTAAGCCGGATCTCGCTCGAATCGGAAGCCGTGACAAAACCATCATAGATGAGCCGATAATCAGTAAATTTTTCAAGCAACAACTTTTTCCGAGCTGTACTAACAGGCCATTGCTCGATCTGCTGCTTTAGCACTCGAAAGACTTCTCCGAGCACTACCCTTGCTTCGTATAAAATAGAGGAGGTGACAACCGCTACCTTGAGCGGATGATGGTCGAATCTGTTTCCCAGCGTCGTCAGCTTGCTTTTTGCAGTTTCTATATCCAAATGCGGATCATAAGTGGCATCAGATCGAAACTTGTCGATGAGCATAGGCAAAAGGTTTTGTATTTCATCGCCAAGCCAGCCTTTGACCAGAGCTAAAAATTCACCTACACCAGGCATGGGTTCGATTAGATGAGCATCTGATCGCCCTAATATTTGTTCGGATAAGTTTTCACCTTTTCCCGCCTCTATCAGACTGAGAATCTCATGATAGCGCTGATAATAAATATCTATCCCAGCTCGGACGATTTCCGAGAAAGTCCTAGCATGGAACTTTGGGCCATATCGATCCAGCAAGCATGAAACGATCGATTCGACCATTTTCGGTTCTGATACCGGTTTTTTTGTAGCTTGGATAAGGTGATCGTCCATTAAAACATCCTGGCAGCCTAAGTTGATAAGATTATTTTTGACTTCTTCAGCCCGCCTTTTATCCTGGCCGTTCAATATCAACCACACTGCAGCTTGAAAATACGCGCGTTTCAATGCCTCTGGATCGATGAACGGACGGTACCTTTGGATCAGATATTCCACATGTCGGGTCGTGCTATTGCCAATAATATGAGGATAATCGATTGTCCGGTCCAATCCAGTCCAGCACTCCTTCGTCATCCGGCTGGTTATTTTTCGGATCATGTATTCCAATGAGTGCAAGCACAATGATTCGGTCGTGGTTGTCGTGCCGTCCATGTCCATCACGATTGCATGCAGTTGTTCAATTGGGTGGGTAATTTTGGGCGCCAGGGGATACACCTCGAACTCGGGATGGATGTAATCTGGGTTTTTTACTATAACAAATTCTTCGCCCAATTGGGAAATTAATTGTCCTGCCTGTTTAGCGTTGATAAATTTTTCCATTTGCGGTGCAGCATCCTCTATTTAAATAGGCCCAATAAAAAATTAATCATTTATCATGGTTCTTGCTGGGTTACTTAGCCAATTTATTCAATCAAATACTCAACAGATGCCAGCATTTGCAGGCATAACATTTAAGTATCAGCCAACGGGAATTATCACGGCAATGCATGGTGATTAAAAATTGAAGCTGAACATAAGAAAATTTTGGAAGTTTTTCAAGAGTTTTGTTGTGCGTGCCAAAAATGGCAAGAATCGAAATTGAAGAAATAGGCTGTACAGTCGCAATCATATCTTTTGCTTCACCATATTGATTTTCGAGAAAAGTTTTGCCCGTTTATGAAAAGTAAATTTTCTTTTTTTTATCCTTTGCTGAGATGATGATAATTTGGATCAGATCAATTCGACCATAGCTGATAGAGCTAAATTGGGAAATAGCTTAAAATGATCATTTTTCTCGGGCAAATTTTGGCTTGACTCTTATCGGAATATTTTTTATTTTGTGACACTTTAAGAGAACCATTTGACTAATGCTACGGATCTTTTGATGATCGTGCCCTCTTGGAGTTTCAGGATATTGCTTGAGAAGAACTGAAAATAAATCCATCTAATTTGGAATATGCCGGAAGTTTGAAGTTGCTTGGTTAAAGCTCGGAAAAAGGTGACTTTCGTCCTATTGCTGGTTTACTGATCAATTGGAGAGAATTCAAATTTAGACATTCGGACCTTATCGGAGGAGAGTGAACATGAAAGCAGCAAGGCTTTTTGTCCTGCTATTGGTATTGTGGGTTGTCGCTTGTTATGGACAGAAACTGGAAAGCAATCCGGAGATCGAGCGCCGGATCGATGTATTGTTGGAGCAGATGACGCTGGAGGAAAAAATTGGTCAACTGCATCAGGTAAGTGGTGTCAGTGATACGTTCAAACAACAGGTTCGTGAGGGCAAGATCGGATCATTTTTGAATATTCACGGGGCAAAACAGGCCAATGAACTGCAGCGCATTGCGGTAGAGGAAACTCGATTGAAAATCCCATTGATATTTGGGAACGATGTGATCCATGGCTATCGAACGGTTTTTCCGATCCCGTTAGCCGAGGCGGCCAGTTGGGATCCTGATTTGGTAGAGAAAACCGCAGCGATGGCAGCCAGGGAAGCGGCGGCCAGTGGGACACATTGGACGTTCGCGCCCATGGTCGATATCGCTCGAGATCCACGCTGGGGCCGTATCGCTGAAGGCGCTGGAGAAGATCCTTATTTGGGGTCGGTGCTTGCGGGGGCACGGGTGAGAGGATTTCAGGGCAAAGACTTGAGAGACCCGCTTACGATTGTCGCTTGCCCCAAGCACTACATAGGCTATGGTGCCGCTCAGGCAGGGCGTGATTATTTTACAGTGGACATGTCACTTCAGACCTTGCTGGATGTCTACCTGCCGCCGTTTAAAGCTGCCATTGAAGCAGGCGCTGGAACCATCATGAGCGCTTTCAACGAATTGAATGGCTTGCCCGCCTCAGCCAATCCTTACATATTGACTCAATTGCTGCGTAATGAGCTTGGATTCCAGGGATTTGTTGTCAGTGATTGGAATGCGATTGGTGAATTATTGAATCATGGAGTCGCCGCAACGCCAGCCGAAGCTGCAAAGTTAGCCTTGTCTGCTGGTGTGGATATGGATATGATGGGTTTTGTCTATCAAAGCCAACTTTCGCAACTGGTAAAATCAGGCGAGATCGATGAACGACTCATCGATACCGCTGTGCGTCGGGTATTGCGCATCAAATTCATGCTGGGATTATTCGATCGTCCTTATATCGACCCGCAATTGGAAACATCGCTCATTTTAAGCAAAGAACATCGGGAGCTGGCACTGGAAAGCGCCAGGAAATCCATCGTGCTTTTAAAAAATGAAGGCCAGATTTTGCCTTTGAGCAAAAATATAAAATCGCTGGCGCTGATTGGGCCTTTGGCCGACAATAAGCATGATCCATTGGGCTGCTGGCTCGGCGAGGGCAAAGATAGTGATGTGATCTCTGTTCTGGAGGGCATCAAAACTAAAATTCCAAGCGAGCGAATTCGATATGCGCAGGGATGTCCAATCGAGCGCAAATCTGGTTCGGGAATTTCGAAAGCGGTTCAATTGGCCAAAAACGCTGAGGTCGCAGTCCTCGTTGTAGGGGAAAGCGAAGCCTTGAGCGGAGAGGCATCCAGCCGGGCTTCATTGGACTTGCCTGGCGATCAGGAACAACTGGTGAAGGCGGTGTTTGCGACGGGCACTCCAACCATCGTTGTGCTGATGAACGGTCGGCCGCTGACCATCCCATGGATTGCAGAACATATCCCAGCGATTATTGAGGCCTGGCAGTTGGGCGTCGAATCGGGAAATGCCATCGCTGATGTTTTGTTCGGTGACTATAATCCTGGTGGAAAATTGCCAGTAACATTCCCGAGATCCGTTGGGCAGATCCCCATTTTTTATAACCACAAGAACAGTGGACGTCCTCCGGCTTCAGAAAAATACAGCTCAAGATATCTCGACCTTCCGGTCACTCCGCAATTTCCGTTTGGCTTTGGCTTGAGCTATACACAATTCAAATTCAGCAATCTTCAAATTCGCATCGAAGGTGCTGGACGCGACAGCCAGGTGAACGCCGGTATCGAAGTTGAGAATGTCGGAAAGCGGAGCGGCGATGAGGTGGTCCAGCTCTACATCCGAGATCTCGTTGGCAGCCTCGCTCGTCCAGTGAAAGAACTGAAACGATTTCAGCGGATCCACCTTCAACCAGGGGAGAAAAAACTGATCGAGTTTCAATTGTCAGCAAACGAGCTAGGTTTTCACAACCAAAACTTGGAATATGTGGTAGAGCCAGGTGCTTTCAAAATCTGGATCGGCAACAGTTCGGTTGATGGATTGGAAGCAAGCTTTGAAATCGCACAATCGCCAAAGTAGCGAGTGCGTGAGAAAGATCCCGTTTTTCATACTAAAATTCGAATCCCATCGGGCCAGCAACTAAGCAGATTCTGTTGCAAAATTCCAAAAACAAGGGATATGTCATGCCTGCGAATGCAGGCACCTCTTTATTTAATTGACCCAATATCCTATTAGAAAGAAATTCCGTCATCCGCAGGAATGACACTATTATTTATTTCCAATTTTTGCATCAAGAACTGTTTATCTGATCCTGTGAATCAATTTCTCAGCGTTGCTTTTGAAAAAATTACAGGACATGGTTTCAATTGCTCGATGGGATTCGCTTTTCGTTAATGCATCAATTGCAGACCAAGCAATAAATTTCTCGCTGAAAGGAAAATGAGAATAGAGGGAGATGTTCGATCAGTCAATATAGGAAATTAGATAGGGTTCGCCCTCACAGCAAAGCCGCCGCAATCAGCGTTTTTTCGCACACCCCATTTGACCTCATTTCACTTTAAAAATGTGTCTTGACTTTTATTAAAATTTTTACTATAATAACCAGTTTTAAAAATGCGGATTTGCCTCAATTTGCTGTTCTGATTTGATTCAAAGAGAAGATTTCAACGGAACTGAAACGGATGGAAGGGATGATATGTCGAAGATTACGCCTAAGGATGTGATACCGATTTTATCGAGGCACATGTTGATCGATGGGTTTGAGATCATTGTGGATTTAAAAAACAGCTCTGGAAGCTATTTGGTCGATGAACGAGATGGAAAGAAGTATCTCGATTTTTTCACGTTTTTTGCAACTTTACCAGTTGGAATCAATCATCCGAAACTGCTGACTCCAGAATTTAAAGAAAAGTTGCTTACGGCGGCCATCAATAAGCCGTCGAATTCGGATTTTTATACGGTGGCGATGGCGGAATTTGTGGATACTTTTGTGCGGGTTGCCATGCCGGAATCGCTGCCTCATCTGTTTTTCATTGATGGGGGAGCCTTGGCTGTTGAAAACGCATTAAAAACCGCATTCGATTGGAAAATTCGGATGAATTTTCAAAAAGGGTATACCCGGGAAGTTGGGACACAAGTGATCCATTTTCAACAAGCCTTCCATGGTCGAAGTGGATATACATTATCGTTGACCAATACCGCTGATCCACGAAAAACCATGTATTTTCCGAAATTCAATTGGCCGCGAGTGTTGAATCCAAAGATCACTTTTCCGCTGAACGAGGAAAATCTGCGCCGCGTGGAAAAGGCTGAACAAATGAGCTTGCAGCAAATCAAGCGCGCCATTTTAGATAATCCTGATGATATTGCTGCGATCATTATCGAACCGATCCAAGGAGAGGGCGGTGATAATCATTTTCGAGCCGAATTTTTCAAGGAACTAAGGATGATTGCGGACGAAAACGATCTCTTATTGATCTTCGATGAAGTGCAATGCGGCATGGGAATTAGCGGCAAAATGTGGGCATATCAGCACTTTGGCGTAACACCTGACATTGTCGCGTTCGGCAAGAAGTCGCAGGTTTGCGGTATCATGGCGAGCAGAAAAATTGACCTGGTGGAAAACAATGTGTTCGTCGAATCAAGCCGCATTAACTCGACCTGGGGCGGCAATCTCGTCGATATGGTTCGCTGCCAACGGTATCTCGAGATCATGGTTGAGGAAAATCTGTTAGAAAATGCCACCAAAGTCGGCGCCTATTTCTTGGAAAAACTGTTGGAATTACAAAATAAATTTCCTCAGTTGCTTTCCAATATTCGAGGTCGTGGCTTGTTTATCGCGTTCGATCTCCCAGCAGATTTTATCCGGGATCAATTCATTCGGGAAGCCAGAAAAAGGGGGATGTTGGTGTTGAAATGTGGCGAACGATCGGTGCGATTTCGGCCCGCATTGAACATCACCCCACAGATCGTGGATGAAGCGATAGGCATCATCGATGCCACCTTGTTATTCATCACAAAAAAAGTAAATGCCATCGGCATTCAAGGAAAAGGAGAGTTATAATTGCATTGACGCTGGTTTCTTCAGGAAAATTGTATTTGGTCAGTACGCCCATTGGAAACTTAGAGGATATCACGCTTCGGGCGATCCAGGTCCTGAAGCAAGTAGATCTAATTGCAGCCGAGGACACTCGGCATTCATCGGTTCTTTTAAACCATTACGGTATTACAACGCCAACCACCAGCTTCCATGCGTTCAATATCGCGAAAAAGACACCGGCACTGATCCAAAAATTACTCCAGGGACGATCTATCGCCCTGATCTCCGATGCTGGGACGCCAGGCATTTCTGATCCAGCTTATCATCTGGTTCGCGAAGCAATTGCGAATAATATTGCGATCGAGGCCATTCCTGGCGCCACGGCGCTCATCCCAGCGCTAGTGATTTCTGGTTTGCCAGCTAACCGATTTGTATTTGAGGGATTTCTGCCGACCAAAAAAGGTCGACAAAAGCGGTTGCAAGAATTAGCTGACGAACAGCGAACAATGATCATCTATGAAGCTCCTCATCGGTTGCTCAAAACGCTGAACCAGTTGCTCGCTGTTTTCGGAAATCGTCGCGTGGCAATTATCCGAGAATTGACAAAGAAATTCGAGCAAGTTTACCGAGGGACATTGGCGGATATTACGCTGAACCCAGATCAATTGGTCCTCAAAGGGGAGTTCGTGGTGGTCATTGAAGGAAAGGGTAGAGAAAACGATCAGGAAACGGCGGCCAGTAAACAGTGATTAGTTAGTCAGAGAGAAATGAAGGGGAATTTTAGGGAATCATTATGATATGCGAGGGAAGAACCAAAATCCTTGCATCGGGTAAAAATCATCGCAAAGTGTACGCTTGATCATTTTGAATAATATTGTGGTTTGAGCATAAATTCGCTTTCAAGAGCATGTTTCGTTCGGAAGCATTATCATCTAATTTAATTCTGCTAAAAATCACTTGGTAAATTGTGACCATCAAGACGGGTGAAAATTGAAAATAAGAATTGTGTTTTTGCCAGATTGGCTTAAGAATCTCTATCTTCGGCTGATAACGCCAGTGATCGATTTTTTTATCAAGCGAAGGCTAAATCCGAACCATTTTACCACGCTTGGTTTTCTACTCAGCGTCCTGACCGCCTATCTGTTCGGTTCTGGATTTCTGAGGACTGCGGGGATCATCATGCTGATTTCTGGCACCTTCGACATTATCGATGGCAAAGTTGCCCGAGCCACCAATCGAGTGACGAAATTCGGTGCGTTGTACGATTCGACACTGGACCGATATTCTGAGGTGTTTATTTTTTTCGGCCTCGCCTATTACTTCGTAAATGACAAATGGGCAACAGCCCCGATGCCGCTATCTTTATGGAACTTAACTTTCGAGAGCTTCAATCTTTCCCTGGTTAGCATCATCGCTGTTTGTATGGCGCTCGGGGGCTCGGTGATGACCAGTTACGTTCGCGCGCGTGCCGAGGGATTGGGTCTGGAATGCAAGGTCGGCTGGATGCAACGGCCAGAGCGAGTGGTTTTCATCGCATTCGGTGCGATCTTTCATAAGCTTTTGCTGATCGCTGCCTTAATTTTGGTGGCAATTTTTGCCAATCTCACCGCCGTGCAGCGGCTCTACCACATCTGGGTCACGGACAAAGAAGCCCGCAAAAAATTGATCTCTGAATAGTTTCCGCTCTGATCAATTCATATTAGAGCTTTTGCGGGCATAATCATTTTGCCTTTTCAATAGAACTGATACCGAAGAGGCTGATTTGCAGGGCAAATTGATTGATTCAACTTTTGCTATCGCTGGATCATCAGCCAAGGGGATGACGGCTAAATTTTCCCGATCGATTCTTTAGTGCGAATTGTTACCTAAAAAATAACCAATCAACTGCTGTCAATATGACATTGCTTTTTGAATGAAATGAGAATATCAATTGATTTGATATCGTTTCATAAAGTTTTTTCGCTGGATGCTCGGATCAAAATCAAGGAATCAGAGAAAATCTGCGTTATCAATAAAGAGCATCTTAGTTCCATCAAGCTTGATCAAATTGAATTTGCTTTTTAGAATGCTATGTTGAAATCTTCATGTTGTTAAGCATGATGAAGATTTGGAGTGAACATTTCATTCGAAAATGATTATCCCATGCTTTAAGTTTAGGAGGGGGGCGCTATATGTTGATCAACATGTGCAAATCAAAAATCCATCGGGCGACCGTAACCGATGCCAATTTGAATTATGAGGGCAGCCTGACCATCGATTCGAAATTAATGGAGGCTGCCGACATTTTGCCATTTGAAAAGGTCCAGGTGTTGAACATCAATACTGGAGAGCGGGCTGAGACCTATGTGATTGAGGGAGAACCCGGCTCGGGCACGATTTGTTGCAACGGCGCGCTGGCCAGAATGGTGCAGATCGGTGATCTGGTCATTATCGTTGCTTATGCATTGATGTCCCCAGAGGAGGCAAAACAGTACGTCCCGAAAATTGTCCATGTAAATCAATCTAATCAGATCTTAGATTGAACCAGAAAATACAGGCGATTGATGGCTTCAACAATATCAACTCACTTTGAGAGGCAGTATGCTAATCGAGAGGCGTACATTTTTGATCATAAAAATGCGATGATTTTAAATTCATACAGGCGATTTTGACCTGACCGCACTTCAGCTCCATGAATTAAACCATGGTAATTTAGCTTGAAAGAGAACAGATCCGGGCAGATCAAAATTGTCAGCTAATTAATAACAGGTGAACCAGGAGGGAATAAGTGAAGAACATGGTAAATATTGAACAGCCGAAAGGCAAGCTTGGCATTCTTACGCCAGGGATGGGTGCTGTGGCGACGACGTTCATCGCTGGCGTGATGGCGGTGAGACGAGGGATTGCAAAACCAATTGGATCTTTGACTCAGATGGGGACGATTCGACTGGGGAAGCGGACTGAAAAGAGGGTGCCAAAAATAAAGGATTTTGTGCCATTAGCGGATTTGAACGATTTAGTCTTTGGTGGCTGGGATATTTTTGAGGACAATGTTTATGAGGCCGCCCTCAAGGCTGGCGTGCTGCAGACTGATTTACTGAACCAAGTGAAAGATGATATTGAAAAGATCGGACCCATGCCAGCGGTGTTCGATCAAAATTACGTCAGAAAGCTGCATGGCACTTATGTGAAAAAGGCCAAAACCAAGTACGATTACGCCCAACTGCTTATTGAAGACATACAAAATTTCAAGAAATCGAATCAGCTTGATCGAATGGTGATGATTTGGTGCGCCAGTACTGAAATTTATTTGAAGCCGCAACCGATTCATGAGACGCTGAGCGCTTTCGAGCAGGCGATGAAGGACAATCATCCTGGAATCGCTCCGAGCATGATTTATGCTTATGCAGCGATCGCAGCTGGGGTGCCATTTGCGAATGGGGCGCCAAATCTAACCGTGGATATCCCCGCTCTGATTGAATTTGCCCGGGAACGACAAGTTCCGATCGCTGGGAAGGACTTTAAAACTGGGCAAACGCTGATGAAGACCATCATCGCTCCTGGGCTCAAAGCGCGATTGCTGGGTTTGCAAGGCTGGTTTTCTACCAATATCCTGGGCAATCGCGATGGCGAGGTGCTCGATGACCCTGAGTCCTTCAAAACCAAGGAGGAAAGTAAACTTTCGGTTTTAGAATACATATTGCAACCTGAAGTTTACCCCGATCTATATAAAAAATTCTATCACAAGGTCCGCATCAATTATTATCCGCCGCGAGGCGATAATAAAGAGGGCTGGGATAATATCGACATTTTTGGGTGGTTGGGCTATCCGATGCAGATCAAGGTCGATTTTCTGTGTCGGGATAGCATCTTGGCAGCGCCTATCGTTTTAGATTTAGCTTTATTCATGGATTTGGCCCAGCGCTGCAAGATGAAAGGGATTCAAGAATGGCTGTCTTTTTATTTTAAAAGCCCGATGGTTGCCCCAGGCCTTTATCCCGAACATGATTTGTTCATCCAATTGATGAAGCTCAAAAACACGCTGCGCTATTTGAAAGGCGAGGAGCTAATTACTCACCTGGGATTGGAATATTACGATTAAGCGAGGATCTCAGTGGGTCATGGGTCGCCATTAAAAAATATTCTCAAAACCTCTCTGCCAGCGGTGATTGACCTATCATCACAAACGATCATGTTCACGATCGAGGCGATTTTGATTGGCCGGATCAGTACCGCTGCCTTTGCTGGTCAGGGACTGGCGATCCAGGTGATCATTTCGTTTTTGACCATATTGATTACCTTTATCGTTGGAAGCTCTTTGATCGTCGCCCGTCACCTCGGGGCTGAGGAACGCCGGGAGGCGAATCACGTGTTTGGTCAGGCGTTGATGATCAGCATTATCATTTCGTTCCTATTTGCCCTGATCTGGTTCTTCGGCGGGGTGCATCTTTTCAAATTGATCGAAGAGAGTGGTTCCATCGAAGCTCAGCGTGCCGGGGTTAGCTATTTGAGGATTGTGGCGTTGTTCGCCCCAATCATCATCACGAATTTCACGGCGGTCGGCGTGATTCGCGGGGCAGGGGATACCCATCTATCGATGTTGGTGAATGTCTGCATCAATGGGCTGAACCTGATTCTTGCCCCGCTATTTATCTTCGGCTGGTTCATGTTCCCCAGATGGGAAGTGGAAGGGGCTGCTATCGCGTTGGGCATCTCCCATTCGGTCGGATTTTTGATCACTCTCTATATTTTGCGAACCAGAAAAGGTTCACTGTTTTTATCGTTTCGCGAATTAACGAGGCCCAATTTTCAGACGTTTAAACGGCTGCTCAACGCCGGGGTGCCCACGACGGTCGAACAATTGGTCTGGGCGATCGGGATGTTGATCGTATCAATTTATGCCGCCAGATTGGGAGAAAAATACCTGGCGGCTCATATCGTTTTGATCCGCATCCAAAACATCCTTTCGATGGCTTACCTGGGCTTTAGTCTGGCAGCCATGACGCTGATGGGCAAAAACCTCGGAGCCGAGAAACGAAAATTGGCGGAACGAACCGCTAAAACCGCTGGCTGGGTTGGATTTGTGTTTTCGCTATTCGTTGCCATTGTCTTGGCGCTATTTTCGCGATCCGTTCTGTATTTCTTCACTCCAGAACCAGCAGTTTTGGCCATTGGCGTTAATGCGATGATCGTGTTCGCGATCGTTCAAGTCCCCAAAGCTGTTGATAGCGTCGTGATCGGAAATCTTCGAGGAGCTGGGGACTTGAAATGGCTTATGTATATGACCATGATTGGAGTTTTTATCTTTGAGATTTGTTTAAATTGGATTGTTGCCTTTCACACCAGCCTGGCGCTGACTGGATTATGGCTTACTCACTTATTGGATGAGTCTTTGAGGTTACTTGCCAATTATTGGAGATTCAAAGGCGGTCGCTGGAAATTCCTGAAAGTTTAGCCTCATATTTCTCATCTTCCGGCTCTATCACAAGCTGATTTTGGCGCATCAGGTCTTAAAACAGAGAAATGGAGTTTGATTCAGCCCAATGCTATGGCCCGAAATTTCTCTCCAAGATTGAACGATCAGATTAAATGAAATTGAAATTTGTTCATCGAGCCATTATTGGGCTATGAAAGAGAAGATCTTGAGTCATTCGCAAAAATCCGGCTCCCAATCAACGGAGGAGATAGAAATAATTCATGGTTTCGTGAAGAGATGAGATGGCACTGACCATAGGGGATTTTAATGGGCCCTTGGCGCATATGCCAATTGGTTTAAGGACATCGGTAACTCATGATTTAAGCGTTCTGCATGGGAAAAATCGGAGTGAAATAAAAGATCGAATATGTTGTAAGCGTTGGGTGCATTTTTTAACCCCAGCTCGAAACAACGGCAATTGCAGAATTGGATTCAAACTCTCAAAGGAGGTTGGTATCTGGGGCTCAATTCGATTATCGTCATTGGTCTCATGGATGCAGCGCTGCCAACTTGGGTCTTTGAAAACTGGAATTGAACAAAATGATGACTGGCAAATTGATCACTTTTGAGGGGATTGACCTCTGCGGCAAATCGGTTCAGATCGAGCAATTGGTCGCAAAGCTTCATGACAGAAATTATCCATTTTTATTATTACGCGAACCGGGTGGAACACTCATTGCAGAAAAGATCCGGGATACGCTGTTGAGTAAGGTCCCAGAGCCCATGAATCCGATTACCGAATATCTGCTCTATTCTGCAGCGCGGGCACAATTGGTGCAGGAGAAGATCATTCCAGCGCTGCAGCAAGGGCGTCTCGTGATTTGCGATCGATTTTTTGACTCATCTACGGCTTATCAGGGCTATGGTCGGGGAATTGACCTCGATTTTGTGGAGCGGACCAACCGATTTGTCACCCAGGGGATAGTGCCAAATTTGACTTTTTTGATCGATATTGACATTGATGAAATGGAGCAGCGCAAGAAAAGGATGAATAAGCAATTGGATCGTATGGAAGATCAGGATCGTACTTTTTTTGAACGAGTGAGAAACGGATATTTTGAGATCGCGGCGAAACAGTCGGAACGATTTCGCATCATTGATGGTAAAAGCACTATTCAAATAATTGCCGATGAAATTTGGGCGCAAGTAAAACGGATCGTAGCGCTCAACGAGTAATTGGCCTATTGGCAGCAACGCCAGGGATTCGAATCATGATACTATTCAGAGGAGGTTACGATGAATAGTTATAAACATTATCTGTCGTTGGCCATTGTTGTGGCATTGATTGGCGTAGTGATCCTATTCGGTGGCTGGGTCTCTCGCGGGGCCAACGTATCCAAGCCAGATTTTTACTTTGAGATCGATAAAAACCTCAAGTTGTTCGGTAAAGTCTATGAAGAGATCGCTACTCGATATGTGGAAGAGATAGATCCTGAGAAATTCATGAAGTCTGGCATTAATGGGATGCTGGACAATTTGGATCCCTATACAGTTTTCGTGGAGCAGGAGGGGAACAATGAGCTTCAGATTATGACCAAGGGGAAATACGGGGGCGTCGGGATGCGCATCGCCAAGCGAGAGGGATGGCCGACTGTAGTGGAGCCACCGTTCGAGGGCACACCGGCGGCAAAAGCTGGGATCCGCGAGGGAGATCAAATCATCGAGGTCGATGGCGTCGCTACTAACAATCTCTCCATTTCTGAAACAGCGCAACGGCTGCGCGGTGAAATTGGTACTGCTGTGAATATCAAGATTCGACGCGTGGGTGAAGAAAAGGTATTGGAATTCCGACTTATTCGCGCTGAAATTAAGATCAGCGATGTGAGTTATGCTGGCTTTGTGAAAGACAAAATTGGTTATGTGCGATTGGGTCAATTCTCTCGCTTTGCGGGAAAGCAGGTTCGAGATTCCATCGCCGTGCTGAAAAGCAAGGGCATGGAGGCCCTAATTCTCGATCTGCGGGGCAACCCAGGTGGCCTGCTGGAGTCCGCAGTCCAAGTGGCCGAAAATTTCGTTAAGCAGGGAGACTTGATCGTTTATACCCGAGGGCGAGCCACAGGCACCAATGTCGAATATCGCTCCAAAGAGACTCCGATTTGGGGGGATAAGCCGTTAGTTGTTTTAGTGGACGAATACAGTGCCTCCGCATCTGAAATCGTTGCCGGCGCGATTCAGGATTTGGATAGAGGATTGATCATCGGTTCGCCCACGTTTGGCAAAGGCTTGGTCCAAACTGTCGTTCCTTTGGATCGGGAAGGCACCTCATTAAAGATCACTACGGCTAAATATTATATCCCCAGCGGCCGTCTGATCCAGAAACCAGATTTTATCCGATCAAAAGAGATTTTGTATGGCTATGATAGCAAGAAGGATTCATTGAGCAACGTTGAGCCCGACCAATTCTACACAGTTGGAAAACGTCGGGTGCATGGCAAGGGTGGCATTGTCCCCGATATCAAGATCGCTTCAGAAGAGATCTCTCCATTGGTGGCGAATCTGACCATGAAATCGATGTTCTTCAATTTTGCGCTCGAATATGCCTCGAGCCACAAGTCGCTGAATACCGATTTCGTTATTGATGATAGCATTGTTGCTGATTTCAAAAAATTTCTGAAGGCCAAGGATTTCAGCTATAAAACTCGGAGCGAGATGAAACTTGAGGAATTGATCAAGGTTCTTAAAGAAGAAAAATATTCGAGTGCAATGGAGTCATCATTAGAACAATTGAAAAAAACGCTTCAAGAGGCAAAAGATCAGGACTTTCAGCGGGATCTCGAGACCATCAAATGGAATTTAAAAGCCGAGATCGCGGCGAAGCTTTGGGGAACACCTGGAAAGTATCAAGTGGAATTTCAATGGCACCCAGAGATCAAAAAGGCGGTTGAAATTCTATCGAATGATCGAGAATATTTTTCATTATTAAGCAGCAACGTAGATATTAAATAAGCCAATGATCATTCTCAATATTTAATTGGTGAACATCAAAATTGAAGCCCAAACTGCCGCACTTATGAAAAAGCTCAATAGCGATTTCCATCTTGTTTTGGGGCCTAATCATGATTCAAGCTTGTTCAAGGCAGCTATGTTTGAATTGCAAATAAAAAAGGCAATGCAAGTATTTTGTCAATAATGTATCACGTTTCATCTATAAAAGTCAAATAGCGAATTTGGTAAAAAATGTTAGGGAGAACGGTTAATGGGTAAAAAGTATGTCTATTTTTTTGGAGAAGGAAAAGCTGATGGTAATGCTAACATGAAAGAATTGTTGGGTGGCAAAGGTGCTAATCTGGCTGAGATGTGCAATTTAGGCATTCCAGTCCCACCCGGCTTCACGATTACCACTGAGATGTGCACTTATTATTATCAGAACAACAAGCAAGTTCCAAAAGAATTAGAAAAAGAAGTTGATGATGCAATTGCCCGAGTCGAGAAAATCATGGGCGCAAAATTTGGAGATCCAGAAAATCCATTGCTATTTTCGGTTCGATCCGGTGCCCGCAGTTCGATGCCAGGAATGATGGAGACGGTTCTCAACATCGGTTTGACCACCAAAACCATTCCAGGGATGATCAAGCAGACCAAAAATGAGCGTTTTGTGTACGATGCGTACCGTCGCTTGATTGCCATGTACTCGGATGTGGTGATGGAGAAAGCTGAAGGGATTGAACCAGCGGACGGCCATGGGATTCGGGAGCAATTGGAACATGAGCTGGATCGCATGAAGCAGGCTCGGGGATACAAATATGATACAGATTTGACAGCTCAAGATCTAAAAGAGCTGGTTGAAATTTACAAGGCGAAAGTGAAAGAAGTATTAGGCAAGCCGTTCCCAGATGATCCTCGGGAGCAACTATGGGGCGGTATCAAAGCGGTATTTCAATCATGGATGGGCAAGCGGGCTATCTCTTACCGTCGTATTGAAGGGATTCCCGACGATTGGGGGACTGCCGTGAACGTTCAGGCCATGGTATTCGGCAATATGGGCGATGACAGTGCTACGGGCGTGGCGTTCACCCGAAACCCGGCGACGGGTGAAAATGTGTTCTACGGTGAGTGGTTGCCCAATGCCCAGGGTGAAGATGTCGTTGCTGGGATACGGACGCCCAATCCGATCAACCGGGCTGGCAAAACGGAAGACACTCAGCACCTTCCGAGCCTGGAAGAGGTCATGCCGGAGCTGTACAAGCAGCTCGATAGCATTCAGAAGAAATTAGAGCGGCATTATAAAGATATGCAGGACATCGAGTTCACCATCCAAAAAGGCCGTTTATGGATGTTGCAGACCCGAGTTGGAAAGCGGAACGGTCCAGCAGCGGTCCGAATGGCGGTGGAGATGTGCCAGGAAGGCTTAATCGACAAGAAGACGGCATTGATGCGCGTGAAACCATCGCAATTGGACGAACTGTTGCATCCGATGCTAGATCCTGAGGCTGAGAAAAAGGCCAAGGAGTTGGCGAAAGGTTTGCCAGCAGGGCCCGGCGGCGCCAATGGCATGATCGTTTTTACAGCCGATGATGCAGAAGCTTGGGCCAAGCAGGGCAAAAAGGTGATCTTGGTGCGCAACGAGACCTCTCCAGAAGATGTCCATGGTATGCACGCTGCGGCTGCCATTTTAACGGCGAAGGGTGGTATGACCAGCCATGCGGCATTGGTTGCGCGCGGCTGGGGTAAGTGCTGCATCGTTGGATGTAGTGCGCTGCAAATCGATTTGGCCAATAAACAGTTGAGCGTCAACGGGAAACTGTTGAAAGAGGGCGATTGGATCTCGTTGAACGGGACGCGCGGCCGCGTTTATGAAGGGAAACTGCCCTTGGTCGAACCCGACCTGGAGCATAACCAGCTCTATCAGCAACTGATGAAGTGGGCTGATGAAGTCCGCGAACTGGGGATTCGCACCAATGCGGATCGACCTCAGGATGCGGCACAGGCGCGTGCTTTTGGTGCTGAGGGAATTGGATTGTGTCGGACCGAACACATGTTCTTCGACCCGGAACGGATTATGGCCATGCGCGAGATGATCGTCGCTGAGAACGAAACCGACCGCCGAAAGGCAGTGATGAAATTGTTGCCGTATCAGCGTAATGACTTTTACGGGATCCTCAAAGCTATGCATGATCTTCCTGTGACCATCCGGTTGCTCGACCCGCCGCTCCATGAGTTCGTCAACCTCGATGAGAGACAAATCAAAGAGTTGAGCAAACAATTGGGGATCACCGAGCAGAAGCTGAAAGCCCGCATTGAAGCCCTTCATGAGTTGAATCCAATGCTGGGCCATCGTGGCTGTCGCTTGGGCATTGCCTATCCAGAGATCACAGAAATGCAGGCTCGGGCGATTTTTGAAGCGGCCGCCGATCTCACCAAAGAGGGCGTAAAAGTCTACCCCGAGGTGATGGTGCCTTTAACTGGGATTTACACAGAGTTTGATCATCAGAAAGCCATTATTGACCGCGTCGCCAAGGAGGTCATGGAAGAAAAACAGGTCAAATTTAGCTACATGGTGGGTACGATGATCGAAATCCCGCGGGCTTGCGTCACTGCTAACGAGATCGCTCGAACGGCCGAGTTCTTCTCATTTGGTACCAACGACCTCACGCAGACCACCTTTGGATTTTCCCGAGATGATATCGGTAGCTTCTTACCTTATTATCTGGACCATAAGATTCTGCCCAATGATCCTTTCCAGACCCTGGATCAGAACGGCGTGGGACAGCTCATCGATATGGGGGTCAAGCGGGGACGTTCAGTACGGCCAGATCTCAAGATCGGCATTTGCGGTGAGCACGGTGGCGATCCAGATTCTATCGATTTCTGCCATCGTGTTGGCATGAACTACGTCTCTTGCTCGCCATTCCGTGTACCGATCGCGCGACTGGCAGCGGCTCATGCCGCCATCAAAAATGGGCCTCAGAAAAAGTAATTGGTGATCGATGTTTGGATTTGCAGCGGTGGTTAGTTTCGAATTCGAAAGCTACCACCGCTTTTTTTGTTCTGAGCCAGAATCAATCACGAGGATCTTATTCTACACAGGGACCAAATTGTGGACTTGTGTTTATCAATTCTGCAAGCACAGCAACCCCATTCTGCGCATTATAAGATGCCTGCATTCGCAGGCATGACAGCTTCTTATGCTCTAGTTTGCAGATGTCCATTTTTGTATTAAGCTGGATTCGAACAATATGCGGCAATGCATGCCCGCTCAGTTAAAAACGCTATGACCTAAAATAGGCGACACGAGATAGAGGTGGGGCCATTTCGCGGGGAGGAATTGTTGAAAGGTAGTCTTATAAATTTACTGTGAGGTCTTATTGTATGGACTTATCGAAAATCGCGCATATCGGTGAAGATTTTCAAGAATACACCAAATATCAGTATTTCTTCAGCCCGAGCGATATGAGTCGAGGGATCCCGGTCCCTCAAGCCGAAAAACCGATCCCGCCAGATGTCCCTCAAGTCGCTCTTCCAAAAACCGAACCATTGCTCTCCAAATTTGGAAAAGAAATTTTCTTTATAATCAAACAGCGGCGATCGAGGCGGGATTATTTGGAAAAACCACTCAGCCTGGAGCAACTATCGCTATTGCTGTGGGCCACTCAGGGGCTACAGCAGGCTGGTTATGGTTATACCTTGCGAACTGTTCCATCGGCCGGGGCGCGACATCCCTTGGAAACCTATTTGCTGATAAATCATCTTGAACAATTGCAGTCTGGCCTGTATCGTTATTCTCCCTCGCGACATGCAGTGATCCAGTTGAGGAATGATCCTGCGATTGTAGATCATTTAACAGAAGCTTGCCTTGGGCAGGAGATGTTCAGGACGTGCAGTGTAGCTTTTATTTGGACTGCCGTGATCCAGCGCAGTCGTTGGAAATATCAGCAGCGCGCCTATCGTTATATTTATCTGGATGCAGGTCACGTTTGCCAAAATCTCTATCTTGCTTGTGAAGCATTGAAATTGGGCTGTTGCGCCGTGGCGGCATTTGATGACGATGCTGTGAATCGCTTGCTGGAAGTCGATGGCAAAGAGGAATTTGCCATTTATTTGGCGACTGTGGGAGCTGTGTAGCGATATTAAAGAATCGAGCGTTTCGGCATAGGGCGAGAGACTTTGTGCGCTTATCGTCCCTCGCCACATGCCTTATTTCCATATGCGTTGAAGCAGCGGATTAATTATCAAGATCCCACTTTTGGTGATGAGACCCATATTGCCACGCGTTTGGTTATCTGGTGTTGTTTTTTAGGAGAATGATCCTTCAAGTTCATCAATGGTCTTTGGGATCGGCCTGCCCAACACCCGATGGCCTTTCGACGTCACCAAAACGTCATCTTCAATGCGGATGCCTCCAAAGCCAATGGTCGCTTCAACCTTGTCGTAGTTGATGAATGATTTATGTCTCCCTTCATTTTTCCATTGGGAGATCAATTCCGGCATGAAATAGATACCTGGCTCAACCGTAAGCACATGACCTGGAACCAGCTCCTTCGCAAAGCGCAAATAGGCGAGACCAAATTGTTTACTGCGCTGAATTTTGCTGTTATAGCCGACGTAATTTTCACCCAATCCCTCCATATCATGAACATCGAGCCCCAATTGATGCCCTAAGCCATGGGGGAAAAAGAGGGCATGGGCTCCTTCCTTGACTGCATCATCGAGGTCACCCGTCATGAAGCCAAGTTGCTTTAATCCATCGGCAATCACGCGAGCTGCTTCAAGATGAACGTCTCGAAATAGCACACCAGGTTTCATCATATCGATGGCTTTCAGTTGAGCTTCCAGCACGATATTATAGATGTCCTTCTGTAATGGTGCAAATTTACCGCTGACTGGATAAGTCCGAGTAATATCACTGGCATAATGCAGCGGCGATTCTGCACCAGAATCCATCACGATCAAATCCCCATCCTTCATCAAATTGGTGTGAGAGTGACCATGCAATACTTCGCCGTGCACTGTAAAGATAATAGGGAACGAGATGGCGCTGCCTTTAGATAACAGCAATCCCTCCACCTGTCCATAAATCTCATGTTCGTACATCCCTGGCTTAATGATCTTTTTAGCCAAATGATACATTTCATAGCTGATATCCAGCGCTAATTCAATCTGTTTTATTTCTTCCTCTGATTTGATTGAACGCTGCGCCACTACCGCCTTGATCAGTTCCACTGAAGCATAATGGTTCACCACCTGATGACGAATTCCTGTAAGATCTTCGATTTTGATCAGGTTTTCTGGTCGATACTGTGGCAAAAAATGGATTTTGCGGCGCTGCAGAAGCGCTTCTCTGATGGTCGCGTTCAATTTTTCAGTAGGTTCGGCCTTGGCGACACCGACCTTTTCAGCTTTAGCCGCCAATTTCTCCTGTGGCCCCATCCATACCATATCATCCACAGTAAAATCGTAACCGAAAATTATCTCTTGATTATTGTCAACATCGATTATCGCCGCCAGTCCAGGGAAGTCCAACCCGAAAAAGTATAGAAATGAACTATCTTGCCGAAAGTTGTAAGTATTGGCAGCGTAATTCATCGGGCTTTCTTCATTACCTAAAAACAATATTAAGCCAGAGCCGATCTGCTGTTTTAGTTTTGCTCGTCGCTGCACATAAGTTTTCGTATCGAACATGACCCCTCCGTCTTTTTTGAGTGTACCGAATATTCCATCGCCACCTATTCTTTGCTATGAATTAGATTTTGTTTCGAAGGCTTTTGCCCAGCAGATAATACCAGGAGCGATGATGTTTTCCCACGAATGATAGAACAAACGCGGATTGTTGCTCCAAAAATCCTTGGAAGTTCTACATTCGTGGGAAAAAATATCGGATTAGGCACTGATGAACAAAGATGCCTCGTCCTTTCACTGAATTTGTGAAAACGAAATGGCTCTGGCAGCAGATTGCTCATAGGGCAACCAGACCGCCATTTCACCTGGGCCGCGATGGGCCCATGCATAATAGGGAATAGCGACGAATTCTTGCGTGCGCTGCTGGATGCCCTGTGGATCGGAGAAGAGCGCCACAGCTTGACCTTTTAACACGGTTACCCCATTGAACAGATCAGCCCGGTGCTCGGCCTGAAGCTCAGCATCTTTGGGCAACATGAGATTAAGCACGTGGCCGCCATTATCAACCCATTCTGCACAATAAACGATCGGGCCGCGCTCCAGCGATAATTTCCCCACATCGGATTTCACGCTGTCGTGCGCTACCACCTTATGAATAGTCATTGGCAGATGAAGCTCAATGGTGTCTCCATTTTTCCAGCGCCGCTTAAGCAGGGCAAATCCTTTGTTCAGTTGAAAATCGGTCGGTTGACCGTTAATTAGCAATGTTATTTTTTCATCCGTGGGGTTAAGATATCGGTAAAGATCACTGGGCACAGGCGACCCAAGAGCCCAGCCAGGAATTCGGACGTGAATTGTGAAATCGTCTTCTTGCTCAGGGCTCACCGTAATGGTGATCTTCCCATCCCAGGGATAATCGGTCGCCTGCGTCACCTTTACGGAATTATCTTTCATTTTGATCGTCGCTGTGTTGCTCATGAACAGATTGACGAAAATATCATCATCCTGCTGGGCGTAGACATAGCCGGGCAAAGAGGGGAGGAACCGAACCACATTCACTGGACAACAGGCACAATCGAACCAAGGGCTTCTTTTATGTCGGCCATCGGATTCCAGCGGATTAGGATAAAAGAACTCATTGCCGTCCAATCCGACGCCAGATAGAAAGCCATTGTACAATGTCCGTTCGAGCACATCGATGTATTTGGCATCACCATGGAGCAGAAATAGGCGATGGTTCCAGAACATATTGGCGATCGCCGCACAGGTTTCGTTGTAGGCTTCCAAATTGGGCAATTCGTAATTGTCGCCGAACGCTTCTCCTTCCGATCGTGCTCCGATGCCGCCAGTGATGTAGAGCTTCTTAGAAACGACATTCTCCCAGATGCGATCGATGGCCTTGATATAATCTTGGTCACCCGTCAATGCCGCTACATCGGCCATCCCAGAGTACATATAACCAGCCCGAACTGCATGACCGACAGCTTCATCCTGCTCGATCACTGGCTTATGGTCTTGGGTGTATTCCGCGCTGATATATTCGTCATAGGGTTTCCGACCGATGTATCGTCCTCGCTGATCGAGGAAAAATTTGGCAAGCTTCAAATAACGTTCATCGCCGGTCACACGATACAGCTTGGTCAAACCGATTTCAATTTCCTGATGTCCTGGTGGATCGTGCTTCTTGCCTGGGCCGAACACCGAATCGATCAAATTCGCATTCTTAATCGCCACGTCCAACAACGATCGTTTCCCAGTCGCTTGGTAATAGGCCACAGCCGCTTCATACATGTGTCCCACGTTATATAATTCATGGCTGTGAATGAGATACGACCAACGTTCTGGGCCGGCGTTTTTCGGCGGCTTGGCGGGATTGATCGTTCGCGCGGTATAAAGATAACCATCATCTTCCTGTGCGGCAGCGATCTTGGCAATCAAATCATCCAGGTATTGCTCCAATTGTGGATCCGGATAAAGCCGCAATGAATAAGCGGCACCTTCTATCACTTTGTAGACATCAGAGTCATTATAACGAATCCCAACGAACTCACCCTCCATCAATCCCCCTGCTTTAGCAAAGTTATCGATGCGACCAGTTTCTTCACATTTCTTGAAATCGTAAGGGATGGTAACAGTTCGGTTGGTTTCCATCCGTGGTTGCCAAAATTGATCAGTAACTTGGACATCGGTAAAAGGAACTGGCTTGATGGGATAATCTTTCTGAGGTTTTTTTGAACATGCAGTGAATAGAAGCACCATTGCAACAAACAACATCAATTTTTCCATCAACACTCCTCCATAATTTGTAATGAATGATTTTCCAGCAATCGAATCTACACTGATTGCTGATCTTCTGTTATCCAATTGCAAAGCGAATTTGGTGAATGAACCTGCTTGATTCACATAGCTCGGGAAACCCAGTGAATGCCCCCTTAATATCGAAAAAAATTTTTAAATTTGCAAGGCCAATTTTAGAATCGGGTAGCTTAGATGAAACTCCATTGTGATGAACAAATAAATGAACGCTTAAAAATTTTTGCTTGACATTTTAAATAATTTTTTGTATAATTAAATCGGTTCAATTAAAATTGAACTGATAATATCGGTATTGTTCACCATCCTTCTCTGGGCAGATGAACCGCGTGTCTGAGGACGACGGAGTTTATCCCGCCGCGCGGTTGGCAAGTCAAATCATCATTGGCAACTTATAATGAGATGAGCATGGACTTTGTCTATAGTCAAAAGCGACTCAAGCCCCTCATTCTAATGCCTGCCCTGTTGCTGTTGGGCCGCGCCACATTAAAAGATTCTCCACCCTGTATCAAGACCGTCAAAGCCGCGGGTCCCATAATCGCATCGGCAGCAGTTCTCCCAATTATGAGTCCATTCCTGATTCCAAATCTATATTCTGAACTTGACATGTATCGCATTTCTCCGAGTTGCCCATCACCAATCTTAGTTAAGCCTTTTCTTCTTCCCGCACTGCAACGACACCGCGCGACGACCCGATTTGATCAAAAATCAATCAATGCGCTAAATTTTGATTCATTGTCCATAAACTTTCATTTAAATTTTTGCCGCTTTTTTCAGACAATCGAAAGCAATTTTTTCAGTTTCGATTTGAGGAATACCAGTACTAATTTAACTAAATAAGGGTATAGCCATGAAAAAACTATTTCGCCTACCATGCAGAAACCTGCAATTGTTTGGCAGTGTAAGGGCTCCCTGGTTAAGTCCCAGAATACTGCTTTTCACGGGAATTCTTCTGTTGTTGCTGACTCACTCCCTTCTGGCAGGTGGGGCAATTCGAGGCAGGGTTTACGACCGGGAGACCAAGGATGCGCTCCCAGGGGCAAATGTGATCATTAAGGGGACCAGTATCGGGGCGGCTTCAGATCTCAATGGTAATTTCTATATTCCTAATGCACCAGCAGGGCGTCAAGTTCTCATGGTCTCTTATATCGGGTATGCCACTGTCAGCATCGAAGTGACGGTTCCCGAGGGTGGTCGATTGCAGCAAGATTTTGGTCTCAAGCCAGTGGTAATACCTGGGAAGGAAGTGGTCGTCACCGCCCAGGCGCAAGGACAGATCCAGGCCATTAACCAGCAACTGGCATCCAATAAAATCGCAAACGTCGTCTCTGAAGCTCGCATTCAGGAATTGCCCGATTTCAATGCAGCGCAGGCCTTGAGCCGATTGGCTGGAGTTTCAACCCTGGAAAGCTCTGGAGAAGCGAATAAAGTCGTCATCCGTGGCTTAGCACCCCAATACAATACCGTTTCGGTAGAGGGCGTTAAGCTCGCTGCGACGGGCAGTTCTCAGATTGGGGTCTCTGCTTTGGGCAATACCCCCGGCAATATCAATAATGACCGAAGCGTTGATCTTACTATGGTTTCGCCTTACATGATCAAGTCGATGTCCGTGTATAAATCCCTGACGCCCGACATGAATGCCAATTCCATTGGCGGCGCGGTGAATATGGAGCTGCGCGAAGCACCTTCGGGCTTGCGATATGATGTGCTGTGGCAATCGGGATATACGGCTAAAACTGAAAATTATGGGAATTATCGGACTGTGGCATCGGTGAGTGATCGGTTCTTTGGGGATAAGTTCGGTGTCTATCTCCTGGGAAATTTAGAGAAATATGATCGAGATGACGACAATATGAGTGCCAACTATCGGACCACCAGCAGTAAAGTGGATACGACCACGGGCTTTCGACCCGTCAGTGTCACCAGTGTGCCGCTCAATCGCCATATTGAAACGCGACAACGCTTTGGTGGCAATTTGATCCTCGATTATCGGTTGCCGTCTGGTTCGATCAAATCAGTGAACATGTATACCCGTTTGCGTTCTGATTTTCAGGACAATCGAACGATATTGAACTATTTTGATAAGCTCTTGAATTTCACTTATCGGGAAGGGATCAATACCACCGATTTGATGGTGAACTCGCTCGATTTCAAATATGATTTCAATCGGGTCTTCTTAGATTTTAAATTTGCTAACACTGCATCGAAAAACCACTTGCCAGAATCTCCATTCGTCGAATTTAAGACCGGTCAGGTCACCACTGGGCCAGTAACTGTCAATACCATTCCCGACAGCTTGAAAAAACTGTGGGCTTACCCCGGTCCAGAACAGGTGTATTTGGACAATATTAACTTGTTTAGTTCATTGTATAAAGAGAACAATCGATCCGTTTCTTCAAACCTCAAGTTCCCATTCCGATTGGGGAGTTCGTTTTCTGGATACTTTAAGCTTGGAGGAGAATATCGCCATCAAAATAATAGCAACGATCAAAAAACGCCTTATGCCAGTATCCGATCGAGTGGGACGTTTCAAACCGCGATGGTCAATGATCTGTCGAACAAGTTTAATATCCCAATCGATCCTGCGACTGCCAAGTTTGCCGCATCGAACTTCACAGGTAGTTCGAAATTGACTCGTCCGTTCCTTAACGATCAATTCGGTCAACTGTATTGGGCATGCGACCCAACGATCTTGGTTGCCATGGCGAAATATTTGGATAGTTCTCCAGAGTGGAAAGGGAGAGCCACTGGCGGTGCGGATGTGACCGGAGGATGGTATAAAGGCATGTTCCAAACCCTCGCCAATTCTTATAAATATGCCGAGGATTATTATGCCACTTATGTCATGTCGGAACTGGTGTTCAAAAATCTCATGGTGGTTGGCGGCGTTCGATATGAAAGGACCGAATCCAAGTATACGGCCTATAATATGTTCGATATGCGCAATCCAGATGCCCAGGACTGCGATACGGTAGTGGTTCGCCCAAAGAATGAATATTGGCTGCCAATGGTCCAGGGTAAATTTTCCCCATTGAACTGGCTTGATATTCGTTATGCTTACACTCAAACCCTGGCGCGGCCAGACTATCATCAGATGTCGCCCAAGGTGACCTATGACAACCCGAGAAGAAATGTTCGGGCTGGCAATCCTGATCTCAAACCTGCCCACGCCTTCAACCATGACCTGAACTTCACATTTCACAGCAACAAATTGGGGTTGCTTTCGATCGGTGCTTTCTATAAAACGGTAAAGGAATTTACCTACTACACCACCTATGTTCTCCATAAGACCGCTGTTTCAAAAGATATCAAAACGATCAATGATTTCGATATCATGGGTATCAAGCCGGTGGAAGGGGCAAATCTGTATACTTATATCAATAGCCAACATCCAGCTTATGTCAAAGGGTTAGAATTCGATTTTCAAACCCGCTTATGGTATTTGCCCTATGGATTGAACGGAGTAGTGCTCGGGATCAATTACACGAAAATCAAATCGGAAGCCACTTATCCTTTGCGGGATGATGTCACGGATTACAGCACGCGTCCCCCAACGACATTCACTTATGATAGCACTCGCTCGGGACGTTTGATCTATCAACCGAATGACTTGATGAACGCTTATGTTGGTTATGAATTCAAAGGATTTTCAGCCCGGTTATCGTTCTTGTTCCAGGGTAATTCCGTGAGCTATGTTGGTGCCTTTCCTGAACAAGATGGTTATACCAAAGATTATTTTCGCATCGATGCATCTGTGCGACAGACGCTGCCGTTCCCTGGGCTGGAGATCTATCTGGATATCAACAACCTGAATAACGAGAAAAACGAGTCGGCTCAGAGGTCGATCAATGGCTTTACAAATGTCAAGCATTATGGAATGACTGCCAATGCCGGTATTAGAATTCGACGGTGAAACAAAGCCCTATCGTTCACAATGCAGAATTGAATGAGTATTGCGATCTGAAGAACGCCAAAGAGGAGATCCCTCGTTTCGCATAATTCACGTTTTTTTATTCTAACATAAATCTTATCAGGAGGTCAAAGTCATGCGACGCTTTGTTACGATTTTGGTATGCCTCACCGCTTTCACGGCATCCCTATTAGCGCAACAGAAGGATACCACCTATGTGAAGGGCATGTACAGCGGAGGCATCGAGGGCGAATTGAACAATGTGGTTCAGGATGCCATCAATGCTGGAAAATTGTCGACCACCGTATTCAAACTCAATCTCTACGATTGGTACGTGGTTACAGGGACGATCGAGGTACCAGCCGGAGAAACCCTGGAGCTTGTGGCCCCTCCGGCAGGAAACACCCAGCAAACCGCGCCACCTCAGATCCTCTGGACGGCCAGTGGCAGTGTCACAAAAAATTTCCTTATCGCTGTCTACGGGAATCTGATTATGAAAAATATCTGGGTCAGATTCGCAGATGCTGCTGGTGTTCAAACAGGGACACCGATTGTGTTCGAAGGGGCTTCGGTAGGACAAGGGGATGTGAAAAATTATGGTACTTTTGAAAACTGTATCTTTGAATGGATGCCCTGTCCTGCGGTCACCGCTTCTGGTTCGATCTGCGTTCGCAGTCGACATTTCAACGGTGTCTTTAAAAATTGTTTCTTCCGCAACTGCACCGATCGACATTTCATGTATTATGGAAGAGCGGTCTCTTTCCCCTATGACGTCCCGGGTTATCATACGGATTCTGTTTACTTCGAAAATTGCACTTTCACCAATATGGGCTATGTCTACATGCAGGAGGGCACGAATTACGGGGATAACGTCTATTTCAATCACTGCACGTTCTATAATGTCGTCATGTTTCCGCTGGAAAGCGGCTGGTGGTGGCGACTTAACGTGACCAACTGCCTATTTGTTAATGTCTGGATGCTGGGCTTTATTCCCGCCCAAGGGACAAACCCTGCCAGCGGAACCGTCACCATCACCCCAGTTGCCTCGATACCGTTCTCCGTTCCGTTCACCGATGATGATCGCCATATCCTGTTTGCCCACAGCGCCTATTACCTGGATAATTGGCTCGTCGATTGGATGCGTGGTGGCTGGGATAAAAATTATAGCAATACACCATGGCGGCCCAATCCGAGAATCAACGAAGTCGGCAATCCTTATAGCAAAGATCAATACAAGCAACGGCTGTTCGATATGATCCCTTATCCAAGACCCATGGTGGACAGCACTTCGATGGTGTATTTCGACTCAACCTATATTGATGCTTCTGGAAACAAGGTAAAAGCCTATCCCTACATCAATCGCGCTGCGCTGTATGATGTTTGTGAACTGCGAGATAAGGTCAATCCAAGATTCATTGTTCCGCCATTGAATTTGGAACCTCTAAAATATTTCCTTTGGCAGAAATGGAGCACCAATTTGGACACCATGTGGGCCTATATGCCAGAAGCTGGATTCAATCAGCAGTGGCCGTTACCAGAAAATCTTGCTTATGCGAACGACACTTTGTTGACCGCTGGTATGGGCGGTTTTCCGCTGGGGGACCTCTATCACTGGTGGAATCCGAAAGTGCGGGAAGGGGCGAAGGATTATTATTCCAAATGGCTGGCACAGGCCGATGAAGAACATGCGAAAATCAACAGATGGTTGGAACTTGGCCTGCATCCTGATAGCGCTTTAGCCGTAAGGCCGTTGCCCAGTTCGACCATCCCAGAGAAATTCACTTTAGAACAAAATTACCCCAATCCGTTTAACGCTATCACAAAAATTAGATACAGTGTACCAAATACCAGTCCGATCACATTGAAGGTCTACAACAGTCTGGGACAAGAGGTCGCGACCCTATTTGATGGCGTACAACGCGCTGGCCATTATGAAGCCATTTTCGATGGTAGCAAATTGGCGGGTGGCATCTATTTCTATCGGTTGCAAACCGAAAACGTGTTGATCACCAAAAAACTTGTTCTCATCAAATAATTCGTTAAAATTGGTTTTCGGCAAAATAATCTTGGAAACGCAGCTTGCAAAACAAAGAGATTGGCATTCCGAGGGAACAGATTATTTCAGAACGTTTAAGATACCAATCCGTGTGCCATTCTGATCCGCCAAATGTCTTTAGTAAGAAGCTAAGGATGGAATGTCGAGGTGAGTGATCTGTCTGCTAATTGATGGATGATTCGCCTGAGATATTTGCCATATGATCAAGGGATTCTTATCTGCCAACAGGCAGATCAGAAGGGCATCAATTCGCCCTTCGATCGCTGAGATGGGCGCGCTCGGCCGAGTGGAAACGGGAACCGTTTCAAATGGGAAGAAATCAGGCGTTTTTTGGCTCGGTAGAAGCGAGGAAACACGGAATTGTTTAAATAAGCTCCTCATGGTTTTGTCGCATTGATCGTCGCAATGTTGCTCTAGTGTTGGATCAATCAAAAATTCATCAAAATGAAAGGAGGTGCGGAACATTCCAATCCCAGTTACAATTTTATGCTAATTGATCAGTTGTTTGATTTTTAACGATTCCAAAAAGAACCCAAACCAGAAGGAGAATTAAAATGTTCAAGAAGGTTGGCAATGTTTGCGTGGCAATGCTGGTCATCCTTTTCTTATGTAGCCTGACCGCACAGTCACAGGTCCTTGTGGAAAAATGGGGCAAGACAAACCGCGGGACAGCTTGGCCGATCCTAAACACTGCGGCCACGCCCCCTGGGAATGCCAGTATCGGATCAGGAGCTGTGCCAACAGGGTGGGCCACGATCCGTGGCGATTTCGGCCAGGTTTTTGAAGCAACTATTGATAAAGCTGTTGTCGTAACCGGAAAAATCGAATTCGTCGGTGGCGGCTGCGACGCTGCTTACACCCATCTCCGTTATGCGCTGACATTTCAGGATAGCATTGCTTTAAATTATCAATACACCGACTCAGCCAGGTGGGTCACTATTGGCACAACTGAGAAAGGTCATTACGGATACGAGTTCACGCCAAGAACAGGCGCAGGGACGATGGCCAATGGTACTCTGGGAGTAGGTACTGTTTGGACAGTCCCAGGTGTTTTGGGATGGAATAGCACCTATAGTGGCAATGCGCCCCTCATTGCTGTTAATCAGGTTCCAAGAAATGCAGAGATGACCGAGGGAATTTACAATTGGGCGATTTCGGTCCGCCAGTTAGCGGATGGAAGCAATGAAATCCGCTGGTACATGGTGGAACAGAACAATAAATATTGGTTCGGCGGAATTACCAAAGATACAGCTCAAGTGAGCACCAAATTCAACGGCATTTGCTTTGGTTTCAATAAAGATATTCTCGCAACTCAGGTCAATCTATATGAGGTCAAAGTTGAGCTGGGTGAGCCAATTGAAATCCCCGAGGCGCCATGGGAAGCGTTTTATGTGAGCAAATGGGGAAAGACAGCTCGTGGAACCGCTTGGCCTATTCTAAATGATCAGAACTACTTCGATGGAGATGCTAGTATTGGATCTGGTGCACCGCCAACTGCTTGGGCGACTATTCGAGGCGGTTTCGAGAGAGATGTGAAACCAACCACGGATAATGCCATCATCGTTACTGGAAAACTTGAATTCGTTGGCGGAGGCTGCGGCAATGCGTACACTCATCTGCGCTATGCATTGACCTTTCAGGATAGTGCCGTATTGAATTATCAGTTTACCGATTCTGCCATTTGGGTTAGTACAAAACCGCACTTCGGCTATGAGTTTACCCCGAGAACTGGTACCGGAACAATGGCCAACGGTACTTTAGGCGTTGGCACCGTTTGGACGGTCCCAGGAGTGGCTGGTTGGAATAGCACTTACAGTGGCAATGTTCCGTTGATTGCGGTCAATCAGGCGCCGCGGAATGCGGAGATGATTGCAGGGGTGTACAAGTGGGCGATATCGGTTCAGCCATTGCCTGATGGGAGCAATGAGATTCGCTGGTACATGGTGGAAGAGAACAACAAGTATTGGTTTGGAGGGATCACCAAGGACACGGCGCAGGTGGCGACCAAATTCAATGGGATATGCTTCGGATTCAATAAAGATCTTTCGGCCACGCAGGTGAATTTGTACGAGGTGAAGGTGGATTTGGGCAAGCCGATTGAGATACCGGAGGCGCCATGGCAGGCGTTTTATGTGAATCAGTGGGGGAAGACCAATCGAGGGACGGCGTGGCCGATTTTGAATGATGTCAATTATCTGGATGGGGATGCGAGTATTGGTTCTGGAGCGCCGCCGACTGGTTGGGCGACGATTCGGGGTGGATTTGGTGATCCGGTGGAGGCGACCGTAAACAGGGCCATAATTGTGAGTGGTAAGTTGGAGTTTGTTGGTGGAGGATGTGGTGATGCGTACACGCATTTGCGCTATGCGTTGACGTTCCAGGACAGCATGAAATTGGATTATCAGTACACCGACTCAGCGAAATGGGTTCCGCTGGGTGCGGCTGAGAAGGGACATTATGGGTATGAGTTTACGCCGCGGACGGGAGCTGGGACGATGGCGAATGGCACGTTGGGAGTAGGTACGGTTTGGACGGTTCCCGGAGTGTTGGGTTGGAATAGCACCTACAGTGGCAATGTTCCGTTGATTGCGGTCAATCAGGCGCCGCGGAATGCGGAGATGATTGCAGGGGTGTATAAGTGGGCGATATCGGTTCAGCCGTTGGCGGATGGGAGTAATGAGATTCGCTGGTACATGGTGGAGGAGAACAACAAGTATTGGTTTGGAGGGATCACCAAGGACACGGCGCAGGTGACGACCAAGTTCAATGGGATATGCTTTGGATTCAATAAGGATCTTTCGGCCACGCAGGTGAATTTGTACGAGGTGAAGGTGGATTTGGGCAAGCCGATTGAAATTCCTGAGGCGCCATGGCAGGCATATTACGTGGCCAATTGGGGATTCAGCGGCGGTCAACTTGGTGGCTGGAACTTAACGCCGGGTGAGTTCGAAGGTGACGTAGCCATCGGTGGAACTACAGCTCCAACAGGTTGGTCGGCGGTGCGAGGCAGTATCGATCCCTACGTTTTGAGCGTTGAAAAAGATCGCGCGCTGATCGTAACGGGGAAAATGGAACTGGTCGGCGGCGGTTTCGAAGATCTGTCCAGTCTCCGATTCGGGCTATTCTACAGCGATAGCGCTGGAACACTCAAGCAGGATCCCAATCTGGATTCGAACTGGGTATGGACTGGGACGGATCGGGCTCATTCTGGTTATCTATTTGTACCTCCAAGCGGTAACAATGTCGCCAGTTGGTCAGGTGTGACTGGCACCTGGGGTGGTATTATAGATGGAACCTGGTGGGATATTAGCAGCACTAAAGCCATGCCGTTTGGCGTACAGCTTCAGACGCCCACCAATGCAATAGCTGGACCTGGCTTTTATGAATTCGCCATCTCAATCTCCGCTCAGGCGACTGGCAATCTGGTGAGAGCGAAGCTATCGAAAATTGATAAAACTTACTATTGGGAAACCTCAGCGATTGTACCAGCAACGACAGGCAAGATCAATTGTGTAGCTTTCGCTATCAATAATTCAACGACGACCAAGTTGAGTCTGTCCGAGGTCAAGGTTGATCGCGGCCCAGATATTACAACTGCAATTCATGATGAAGACGCGCCTTTCGCGCATGTCGATCAATTGCCAGCCAACTTTGTGCTAAAACAAAATTACCCGAACCCGTTTAATCCAACGACCACGATCGAGTTCGCTTTGCCACAGAGCAGCGAAGTTGATCTAATTGTGTATGATATTTCGGGTCGCATCGTTGCTGAGCTAGCAAAGGGTCGATTTGAGGCGGGCTATCACAAAGTTACTTTCGATGCTGGTCATCTGGCTTCGGGCGTTTACATCATCAAGTTAAAAGCTGGGGAGTTCATCAGCTTCAGCAAGGCGCTGCTGGTCAAATAGATTGATTGAGCGATGATGTCAATGAGACATCATATTGGCGAAAAAATTAGTTACTCACTTTGATCGCACCTCCAAAATCAAAAACAGCCCCGGCCGGTCAACCGGGGCTGTTTTCATTATCAAGAGGAACTAAAAATGAAAGTTTGGCATTTATGGCAATCGCTGACCGCACTCATTATGATCTTGATTTTTGAAATCATTCCAGCACAGACTCAAATTGTATCATTGCCTCATCTCATGAAAAAAGGCTCGGCCACCCAGATTGTTGTTCAAGGAAAGCCGTTCTTAATTTTAGCTGGAGAGTTGGGGAACTCTACTCCATCTGACCCAAAATATCTGAGACCTTTCTGGCAAAATTTTAAAAGGATGAATCTGAACACGATCCTTAGTCCAGTTTATTGGGAATTGATCGAGCCGGCTGAGGGGAGATTTGATTTTGCATTGGTCGACAGTTTGATTCACTCAGCCCGAAGTTATGATTTGAAACTGGTGCTGCTCTGGTTTGGATCATGGAAAAACAGCATGTCGTGCTATGCCCCCTCGTGGGTCAAGCGGGATCAACAGCGATTTCCTCGAGCGCGAACCAGATCAGGCCAGGCGCTCGAAATTCTAACCCCATTCAGCGAACAGAACCGCAAAGCCGATGCTCGGGCATTTAAGGCGCTGATGCAGCATATTCGTTCGATAGATGAACAGCAGCAGACCGTCATTATGGTCCAGGTCGAAAACGAGATCGGCATGATCCCGGATGCGAGGGATTATTGTGATCAGGCAAACCAATTTTTTAGCGAACCAGTGCCATCGGATCTGATGAGCTATTTGCAAAAGAACAAACAATTCCTGATTCCAGAGTTCCGACAGATTTGGGAGCAGATGGGCTATCCAACATCAGGGACATGGGAACAAGTATTTGGGAAAGGTCTTCATACGGACGAAATATTTATTGCCTGGCATTTTGCGCGATACGCCGATGAAGTGGCAAAGGCCGGGAAAGAGGCATATCCCCTGCCTATGTTTGTCAATGCGGCGCTTATCCGTCCCAATTATCATCCGGGACAATATCCCAGCGGCGGTCCCTTGCCGCATCTTTTGGAAGTTTGGCGAGCAGCCGCCCCTCATATCGATTTCCTTGCTCCCGATATCTATTTTAAAAATTTCAAAGAGTGGTGCGAAAAATATGATCGATCTGGTAACCCACTGTTCATCCCTGAAGTGGCCAATACCCAAAGTCCGACCAATGCGTTCTATGCAATTGCTCAGCACAACGCCATGGGCTACAGCCCATTTTCAATCGAATCGTTAAGAGACCCGGATTCTCATCCGCTAACCAAAGCTTATGATGTATTGCGTCAGCTTGAGCCATTGATCCTGGCTAAACAGGGCAAAGGCGAGATGGCTGGCGTATTGCTCGATAGCACCCATCATAAAGCCCAAGTGCAACTCGGGGATTTCATCTTTAACGTTCGGCACGAATATAGTTGGCCTTATGCCCAAAAGAGCGAAGGAGAAATGCCCCGATTTGGGGGCATGATCATCATGCTTGAGCCAGATGAATTTCTGATTGCTGGGAGCGGCATCGTGGTGACATTCGAAGCCCGATCCGGTAATGGTGCAATTGCCGGAATTGACCGCATAGATGAGGGCCGATTTATCGGTGGAATTTGGTCTCCAGGCCGTCGCATGAACGGCGATCAGAGCCATCAGGGAAGACATTTGCATCTGCCTGGAACTACTTATGGAATTCAGCGGGTGAAGCTTTATGCTTATCGATAATCATTTTTTGGCTTAGCAACGCAAAAACCAGATTCAAAATTTGTAGCTCGATGATCTCGTCTATAATTTGTTGAAAGGCACTCGAATGAAATTGAAAACAATTCATCAAAGTACTCATCAATTTTTTGGCTGGCTTCTGTTACCTTTTTCGCTAATATTGTTTGGGATGGTTTCGAATTCATTATGCGTAGAGGTTCGAGGTACGGTAAGCACCGCCACCGAACCAGTGCAAAATGCGTTGGTGACGTTCACTGATTGTCTCGACACGACCCGCCAATTCTGGGCAGTGACCAATCATATTGGTCAATATTCAGTCTCTATTCCGACTTCTGTGCATTCGACCGAAATTCCGCCAGTTGAGTTTGAATTAGAACAAAATTATCCCAACCCATTTTCTTCTGTGACGATGATTTCCTATCGACTGAGCGCTCCATCGGAAGTCCAGATCACCATTTTTGATATCCTCGGCCGAGAGGTCAAAAAATTTGATCTTGGTACTCAGCTCAGGGGGGGCCATCAGTTGCTGTGGGACGGTATGACTCGAAATGGAGTTAAAGTGACTTCTGGAATCTATTTTTGCCGTTTGCGAGCTTGCGGAAAAACGCAGGTCAGAAAGATGATATTCTCATCCGAGGAGGGCGACCGCACCCCCATGGGAATGCCCAAGCCGATGTCGACAATGATGTTTCAGCTAAATCATGCAACAATCGGGATGCAAACCGATTATGCGGTTCGAATCAGTAATACCGACAGCACCATGCCCAGGATCGTCCCAAAACAAATTCGCTCTGTATCGATTCAACCCAATGCTGTGTTGAATTTTCTCGTAGAAGAGGATATTAATGCATCGGCGGCGGTGATTTATTTGGACAGTACCCGTCAGCACATTAGTGGCTTTGGAGCGGCGAACATTCTGCGATGGCGGCCGGACATGACGGCTGATCAGATCGAAAAGGCGTTCGGCACCAATGACGGCCAGATCGGATTGACAATCCTCCGTCTCCGAATTCCGCCAAGTTCCAGTGAATTTGGCTATAACGTTCCCACAGCAAAAGCGGCGTATTCGCGCGGTGTGAAAATCATTGCCTCGCCTTGGTCACCGCCAGCCAGCATGAAAACCAATAATAATTTGGTAGGAGGCCGACTGCGCGAATCAGCTTATGCTGATTATGCCGCCCATTTAAAATCATTTGCAGATTTCATGGCGAACAACGGTGCACCGCTTTACGCCGTATCAATTCAAAACGAACCTGATGTTCAGGTCACCTACGAGTCATGCGATTGGAATGCTGACGAGCTGCTCAAATTCGTCAAAGAAAATGCCCCGGCGGTAGGCGCGAACATCATCGTTCCAGAGTCGTTCAATTTCAACCATAGCTTATCTGATCCAATTTTGCTGGATTCTGTCGCTGCATCGCATGTTGCAATCATAGGGGGGCATATTTATGGGGGTGGACTGAGTAGTTATCCTTTGGCGGAAAATAAAGGTAAAGAGATCTGGATGACTGAACATTTAGATACAGATACCTCATGGGCAAAAGTTTTAGCAACCGGCAAAGAGATCAATGATTGCATGTTCACTGGGATGAGCGCTTATATCTGGTGGTATATTGTCAGATTTTACGGGCCAATTAAAGAAGATGGCAATGTTAGCAAGCGCGGCTTTGTCATGTCGCAATTTGCCAGGTTCGTGCGGCCCGGGTACTTTAGAGTGCTTGCCACTCAACGTCCCCAAATTCAGGTTTATGTGACCGCATATAGAGGAGATTCGAGAGTGGTGATTGTTGCCATTAATCTGCGGTCCACTCCAGTAGATCAAGAATTCGTTTTAAAAAACATGAGCGTGGCCGTCTTCGCGCCTTATGTGACTTCGGTTACCGACAATACGGCCAGAAAAGCCGATATTGTGGCACGGGCTGGAAGGTTTACCGCCACGTTAGAGGCCTCCAGTGTCACGACCTTTGTGTCCCAGTAGCGGGTTTCTTATTAGGGTGCAATTTTGGCGAACTCAGAAACCTAATTTTTCTATTTGAAATGTTGCCCAATATCCAGAATCTGTTTGTGGGGGACGGACTGCTAATGGGGCTTCCATCCATGAGGTAATTAACGAAAATTTCCCAAATTAATTTGAGTTGAAAACGTTGTTCAATCATTCAATTCCTGAGAGCGGTTGATTCTCTCTGAATATGTTCAATCTTTCGAAGCAACAGATCGCAACCCTCGATGAAGGCTTTCAGCAAGCTGGAAATTATGTTGTCGAGTTTGATGGCAAAGAACTGGCCAATGGCATTTAGTTTTGTCAACTGAAGGCCAAGAATTTTGTTCAAACCAAAAAATTGATTCTGCTAAAATAGATTGTATGATCCGAAATGAGGGACACAGTGAAAAGAATTCTTTTTGCGTTTGCGCTCTGGTTATCTTTGGGGTTCAATAAAAATGCCCAATCCCCTTTGGTCATGACCTACATGAATCCTGTCATCCCTGGCGATCATCCCGATTGTACGCTGACCAGAGTAGGGAGTCATTTTTATACGACCGGGTCCTCGTTCAACCCAACGCCAGTCATCTATCACTCAACCGATCTGGTTCATTGGGAAGCCATTGCCCAACCAGTGAATGCTTCATGGACTGGGTATGGCGATGCGCCCGGCGGAGGCTGCTGGGGAGGTCACATGGTTTATTATAATGGGGAATATTGGCATTTCTTCTCTCGCGCCAATTCGATGTATTTTGTCAAAGCACCCGACCCAAAAGGTCCTTGGAGCATGCCAGTAAAAATAAAAGATCCTCCAAACCTTCCCTACACTTTGGGATATGATAATTCGATCTTCATCGATGATGATAACAAATGGTATCTGGTTGTTAAAAATGGCAAGCCCAATAACGGCATTGTGGAATTAGGCCCGGATGGGCAACCGACCGGTGTCGTATATGATCTAAAATGGTTGAATCCCGATCCATCGTATCCGTACAGTTGGGCCGAAGGGCCAGTGATGTGGAAATATGGTGGCTACTATTACTATTCGTTTGCCCGGGATCTGGGTGGCGGCCAAAAGGTCATGAGAAGCCGGGTGTTGACCGCCGAACAATCCGCATGGGAAATGTTGGGTGATTTTTTCAATGAAAATGATCCTCAAAAAGGTTCTTCATTGTTCACCAGCCCCAATCATGCCTCGCCGGTGATCATGCTGGACGATAGCACGTGCTGGGTGTTGCATCCGCTCTACGCCAAAGGCGAGTGGAAGGGCCAGGGAAGGCAGGGGCTGCTCAACCAGGTCCATTACGATGCCTATGGTAAACCTGTGGCAGATTATCCGATCAACCAGCCGTTTACAGCTCCTAAATTGCCGAGCAGCGGTATCCCCTGGATGGTGCCAAAATCAGATTATTTTAATTCAAGTAAATTGCACCCGGAATGGTCATTTCTCGGATATACTGCTATCGATCGCTATTCGCTAACTGAGCGTCCCGGTTGGTTACGATTATCGCCCAAAAGCAGATCGAAAGCCAACACTGTGATCAAAAATGATGGGGAACATAACTATTCGCTCATCACCCGTCTTGATTTCCAGCCGAAAGCAACTTCCGATGAGGCAGGACTTTGGATCATGCGAGGCGATGAACAAATGTTCGTCAAATTGGTCAGCACCTTATCGTCTGATCAGAAAAGGTCAATATCGTTCAGCTTTGAAAATAATAAGTACGAGCTGGAAAATCCAGTGGGAGATACGCTGTGGTTTAAAATGGTGCGGGTCAATCACAAAATCAGCGGCTACTTTAGCGATAATGGGACTAATTGGACTGCAGTAGGGCAGGAGGTAGATATATCGGTAATTGATGCTTATTCTGATTTCACTACGTTTGCAGGTACGCGACAGGGATTATATGTGAAAGGATCCAGTGATGCCTGGTTTGATCTTTATATATATCGAGATGCCTATACACCTATTTTGGCGGAGTGCCCAGCCAACCAATATGGTACTTCCCGATCATACAATCCTCAGGCTGGTTATATTCTCGACAATATCCATGCGAATGATTGGGCGATGTATGCTGGTGTTGAATTTGGTAATCATGGAGATTATCGTCGCACACCAGACTCAATGAAAGTCATTGCCTGCTGCGGTTCGGGTGGTGGCTCCATCGAGGTGTGGCTCGATTCGCTGGATAGTGGGGAGAAAATTGCTGAATGTCCGATTCGCAATACGGGTGGCTGGAGGACATTTCAAACATTCGCTTCAGCCGTAACTCCCATATCGGGTCGTCATGATGTCTATTTGAAATTTATTGGTTCTGAGTCTGGCAAATTGTTCCAGCTTCACTGGTTCTATTTCACTGCAAAAAGCGACACCAGCACTGATATTCCCCAAGATGACGATTCATTAAAGCCTAAAAAATTTGGCCTGGAACAAAATTTTCCCAATCCGTTCAATCTATCGACTCAATTTCGATATTCGGTTCCCAATAGCGATTATATAAGCATCAAGATGTATAATTTATTAGGAGAAGAAGTAGCGATATTGTTTGAAGGATATCAGCAGCCGGGTGCTCATCTCGCACAATGGGAGGCTTCGGATGCAGCCAGCGGCGTTTATTTGTGTCAACTAAAAGGATCTCATTTTAATTTCATAAAAAAGGCTTTATTGATCAAATAATCATGATGATCAATTTTTAAAAATTGTTGAACGATACAAAACTTTTCGTTTGATTTCTCGGAGAAGCGAAATATGAGTTGGTTCAAATGTCGAAGACCTCAACGCTCATCAGATAATGCAATCTTGAACTATTGCAATTACCTTATAGGAATTATTTCTCTCACTTTCTTAAATATAACTTTGATCCTTGCCCAGCCATCGGGTGGACCTTATGGTCCCATGCGCCAAAACTATCCACTGCCAAAAATATCGGGTCAAATCTATTTCGTCTCTCCTGATGGCCTGGCTGACGCCTCTGGCACATCCCCAGAACAACCCACAACGCTAGAGGCAGCAATTGAACGGGTAAAAAGCGGCGATGCCATCATCTTGCGAGGAGGAATTTATCGCACTGGGAATCTGATCTTCAACCAGCGAATTATCATGCAGCCGTACCGGGATGAACAGCCGATATTGAAAGGGACGTATGTTGCTACTGATTGGCAAAATCTGGGCAATGGCTTATGGAAGACCTCATGGCCTCATCTGTTCCCGGCCAGGCCAGCGGATTGGTGGCGCCGCGATCGTGAGGGCAAGCAGACGCCATTACATCGCTTCAATAACGATATGGTCTTTGTGGATGGAAAATTCTTGCAAAGCGCCAGTTGGGAGGGCGAGGTCGATGAAAATTCGTTTTATATTGATTACGACACCAAATCAGTTTATATTGCGGTCGATCCAACCAATCGCCTGGTAGAAATCACAGCTTTCGATGTTGCTTTGCTCAGAACGACTCAGGAGGTTCATGGTAAAAAATCTGACCGGCGAGGCCCGATCATTCGGGGCATAACGTTCACCCAATATGCCTACCGTGCCATCGAAGTGGAGGGCAAATTTCCAGAGGGCCTATCCCCGGAATCGAATCATGGCAAGGATGTGGTTGGCACGGTGCTGGAAAATTGTACGATCTCGTTCTGTTCTCGAGTGGCCGCCTACCTTCGAGGTGATTCATTGGTGATTCGCCACTGCCGGGTGAGCGATACCAGCACCGAAGGAATTTACATCATGAGCTCGAATGATGTTCTGTTGGAAAAAAACGTTTTCACCCGCAATAATATCGAGCGTATTACTGGCTATTATCCAGCAGCGGTGAAAATTTTCAACCAGTGCTATCGTGCCACCTGTCGGGATAATCTGGTGATTGATCTGCCTTATTCCAATGGTATCTGGTACGATGTCGGCAATGTGGATGGCCGTTTTTTAAACAATTGGGTCGAAGGGGTAGGCAATTACAAAAGCCCATTCGCCATCGAACAGCCCTGGCCCAGCAATAACGGATTTTTCTTTGAAATATCAAAAGGAGCGATTTGTGCTGGCAATGTGTTCATCAATTGTGATCATGGCCTCTGGGTGCTCAATAGCTCCGATGTTCAAATTTACAATAATACCTTTGTGAACAGCACAGCGTGCATCTCGCGGAATGCCCGAAGCGCGGCTGGAGATCATTTCGGCTGGCATCCTAGTACTGGCCCTGATGTTCACGAACGGGATGGCCATGTGTTTATCAATAATTTGCTGGTGGGGGACGATGATTTCGATCGATTGTTGTTTTATGTTTGGCAGCCAGCATCCTTGTGTGATCGGGTTAGCAATTCTCAATTGGATCAATTCGATTCCAACGTATTTGTGGCCGGAGCGAAATTGTTGGATCGGCCCATCATTTTATGGAGCCCAGAGAAGAACAAAAATTGCCGGCAGCAGTTTCATTCGATAGGTGAATTTCGGAAGCATCATCCCGAATTCTTGACCAATAGCCAGTATTTTCCCGATTACCATGGACCGTTGTTTAAAAGTCTTGAACTAAGAAATTTGGAATTGTTACGCGATTCTCCAATATTGAAATTCGGCCATTCTCTGCCATTGGAGATCCGTAAACTAATTGGTATCTCATCGGGCAAATCCAAATATGTTGGCGCTTATCCAACAAACCAGAAGAATTTTTAAGGCTCGAATGCCTCATCAATTGGATAAGAAATGTTGGAGTTTTGATTTTCTATTTTGCTTTCGCTCGAAAAATGTACATCCCAAAGAGTAAAGGAAAAGAGAGGACGATTTAAAATGAGATCAATATATGCTGCTATCCATTGCTATTTTGCATATCGGAATTCCCATCAATTACATCGCTGGTTTGTTGCAATTTTCAGTTTGCTCGGTTTCAGTAGCGGATTATTCACTCCGATAAATTCTATGGGACAGCCCTTAGCAGCAGGCAAGGATAAGTTTTTGGGCTGTGCTACCAGCGCAAATATCTATCGCTATCTCGATCGCTATTGGAACCAAGTAACGCCTGGAAATGAAGGGAAATGGGGATCGGTTGAGGTAGTTCAGGGACAATACAATTGGGCACCGCTGGATAAAATCTATACCTTTGCTGCAAATCACAAAATGCCTTTCAAATATCATACGTTGATCTGGGGTCAACAGCAGCCAGGCTGGATTAATTCTTTGGATTCCACAGCACAGCGCGCGAAAATAGAAGAGTGGATTCGGCGCGTGGGCGAACGCTATCCCAAAATGGCAATGGTGGATGTCGTCAATGAACCTTTTCACGCGCCCCCTGCTTACAAGAACGCTTTAGGCGGCGATGGAATAACCGGCTGGGATTGGGTCATTACGGCTTTTCAACTCGCCAGAAAATACTGTCCTGATACAACCAAACTTCTGATCAACGAATATAATATTTTGCATAGCAACAGCCAGACCATTAATTATATCAACCTGATCAATCTGTTGAAGGACCGCAATCTGATTGATGGGATTGGTATCCAAGGTCACTATTTTGAATTCCGGAGCGATCTGCGGGCCACCAGCAACATTTACATCTATGACATCAATACGATCAAAGCCAATCTCGATAAACTTGCAACGCTCGGATTGCCGATTTATATATCGGAATTTGATATCGATGAACCCGTCGACTTGGATCAGCTTGCCCAGTATAAAATCTATTTTCCGATATTTTGGAGTCACTCGGCAGTGAAAGGGATCACTTTATGGGGCTATATCCAAGGGGATACTTGGGCTGCGCATCCTTACACGTATCTGTTATTGGCCGATGGGACCGAGCGGCCTGCCTTACAGTGGTTGCGGACGTATATTGCCAGTCCACTGCCACCAACGATCATTTCGCCCAACGCAACAGGTGGCGTTTCGCTCCGCCCCTTGCTGATTTGGCATGCCTCCAAAACAGCAACTTCGTACCACGTTCAATTAGCCACGTTGAGCACATTTGTGCCTTCATCAATCGTGCTTGACACCACAATTACCGATACACTTATTCAAGTGGGGCCACTGGATCCGAATCGGAGATATTTCTGGCGCGTGGAAGCATGGAACGAGCATGGATCGAGTGGCTATTCAATGATGGCAATTTTCATGACCGGGGACCAAACAGCAACGGGAACAGAAATGATGCTACCAAATAAATTTGAGTTGTTTCAAAATCATCCAAATCCTTTCAATACGGCAACGATCATTGAGTTTGAACTCCCCCGCGATTGTTGGGTTCATCTGAAAGTTTATGATGTATTAGGCAATGAGATCGCTACCCTTATCGATCAAAAGATGAAGGTAGGGAGACATTCAGTAGCTTTTCAAGCGGAAAATTTAAAGTCTGGAATCTATTTTTATCAAATTAGGGCTGGAGAGTTCACTGCTACCAAGCGCATGGTGATTGTCAAATAACGATTTCTATGATGGTGCCCTAGATCTTCTCAAAGGCAAAGAAAAATTTTCTGGGGGATTCCATTTCGGTGGGAAAAAACGGAAATGTAATCCCACAAAAATGAAATCCTCCAGAAATCAGGTGGTCTGGCACTTATCCTTTTCGCAAAGAATTGCATACGCTCGGAAAAAGGGATGAGGTATTTTTGAAGCCTGTCAATTCTGAGCCCAAAGATTTGATCTTTTTTCCCCAAGTAAACTATTGGCGCCGCGCCTTTAAATCCTGCTCGATCTTCATCATCATCTTATTGCTTAATGGATAGAAAATCATGAGCGCGGCACCGATGAAAGCTGCGATCGCTGGATAGATGCTCATCACTAAGCGAATGCCCAGCAAACTGGTCGCTGATTGCGCTACATTGGCTTGAAATCCATAAGCCGCAAGGATCCAGGCCAATAGTGCTCCACCGAGAGCAATCCCCAATTTCAATGCGAAAAGTGAGGCGGACATCACCAGTCCTGTCGCCCTCCGTCCCGTCCTCCATTCGGAATAATCAGCAGTATCCGTGTACATCGCCCATTGCAATACAGAGACCGGTCCCATGGCGAACGATGTGAAGAGCTGAAGGATAAACATTGGAATGAGATCATGTGGTTTTAGCGCATAAAATAAGGCGGTGGTGATTCCTGCGAGCGTCAGACAACCATAATAGCAGCGCGACTTCCCAACGTTTTTGCTCAACCAGTTCGCTAAAATCGCACCGATGATGGTGACAATTGTACCGAAGAGCATAAAGGTCGAGGCCAGCGATCCAAAGGAAAAATTATATGTTGTTCCAAACAAGGTCAATTGCTGATCTTGAACAAAATATTTGAAATAATACATGATGCTGCCATTGCGAATGACGATGTAGATCAACTGAAAAATGGTGGCACCGCCGATGAGTAGCCAGGGGACGTTATGAAAAAGATCGACCAAGTCCTGTTTCAGCGGGTTCTTCTTTTGTTGGAGCGGCTTGACCCGCTCCTTGGTCGTTGCGAACGTGGTGAGGAACAAGATTACGGCCAAACCAGATAGGACAGCCATAGCCCATTGCCAGCCCAGTGCTTCGTTTGGCCCACCGAAAAATTTTACCAACCTGAGAATCGAAAATTGAACGATAAACTGTCCCACGAAAGCCGCGACGAAACGGAACGAAGAAACGACCGTGCGTTCTTGAGAATTGGGCGTGATGACGCCCATCAGGGCGGAATATGGAACGTTGATCACAGTATAGATCATCATCATTAAATTGTAGGTGACAAATGCGTAAATCACCTTGCCTGTGGCACTGAAATGGGGGGTAACAAACATTAGTGCTCCTAAAACACCAAAGGGCACAGCGAACCACAATAAATAGGGCCGAAATTTTCCCATCCGCGTGTCGGTTCGATCTGCGATCATGCCCATCATCGGATCGTTCACCGCGTCCCAAATGCGGCCAACCAGAAATATTGTTGCAACTGCGCTCGCAGAGATCCCGAATACATCTGTATAAAAATAAGTCAAGAATAAAATGAATGTCTGGAAAAAAAGATTAGAAGCAGTATCGCCCAGACTATAACCGATTTTCTCTTTGATCGAAAGCTTGTCTGAATTGATTAGCACGATGTACTCCTGTCGCTTGATTTCTTTAAATTGGCTTTTGCCAGAATTTAAGACGAAATTGAAAAAATACTAAAAACATCATAAACCGGGATCAAAGCTGAAGTGAACCGATTTGGATGCGAATTCTCGCTCTTTTTCGATAATTAAATCTCTTTGGCGCTATTGAAATCGCAGAATTGCAGTATTTTTGGGTTCGATGAGACCAATGGCAACCATATTTAGCGTAGAACTAACAAGGCCAATTATGCATTTGGAGTCGAACCAGGCAATGTTTCTTGTCTTACTTCTCCTGAAAATACACCTCCAATTTGTCTCGCAAATCCAGCGCAACTGACAAAGCGATCGGATCTGGAAAATTATAAGGTTGCAGCTCAATCAATCACATGCAAAATTACGCGGTTCAAATCCTCGTCTCGTGACGAATTTCCGACCATGATTTCAAATTCACCTGGCTCGACCTTGAATTCCATGTCGATATTGGTGAACGCCAGATGCTCAGGAGTGATGGGAATCGAGACGGTTCGTGATTCGCCAGGTTGTAGGAATATTTTTTGGAAACCCTTCAGCTCTTTAATTGGACGAGTGACCGAGCTGATGAGATCACGAATGTACATCTGGACTACTTCCTGACCGGCGCGCTGACCAACGTTTTTTACCTCGACCAATACATGGGTCGATTCATTCCAATGGATCGTCTCCTTTTCCAGCCGCAGATTGCTGAATTGAAATTGCGTATAGCTTAATCCATATCCAAAAGGATAAAGCGGGGAGATTTCGCTATCCAAATAGCCACGCCGTGCTGATGGCTTGTAATTATAATAACAGGGGAGATGCCCCGCTGATCGAGGAATGGAGATCGGCAGTTTGCCACCAGGGTTGTATTCGCCGAACAACACATCAGCCACAGCGATCCCTGTTTCCTGACCAAGATACCAGCATTCAAGTATTGCAGGCACATGCTGTTGGATATAATTGATTGAATTGGGTCGGCCGTGCAACAGCACCACGACCACCGGTTTTCCGGTTTCAACGATCGCTTTTGTCAGATCGTTTTGCATCCCGAATAGCTCAAGACAAGATCGGTCACCCAGATGATTTCGGTTCCAGGCCTCGCGCGATGTTTGTTCATTCCCGCCCAGGGCCAATATAACGATATCCGACTGACGAGCCACCTCAGCCGCCGTTTTGATCAATTGTAAGTTCTCCGCAGGATCGGGAAGAATGACAGCATCCTGATCCCAGGAACCACCAACAGTGATTTTACATCCTTCACTATATAGGATCCGAGACGTTTGCCCGATCCTTTGCCGAATGCCTTCAAGCACCGATGTATAGTGCCTGGGTTTGCCGCTATAACCTCCCAATAGCACGCGATCGGCATTGGGCCCGATCACAGCAATGGTGCGTTTGGCGTTTGGATCTATTGGTAATAACCCTTGTTCATTCTTTAGCAATATGATCGTTTCTCTTGCAGCCTGAAGTGCCAGCGAACGATCGCACTCCAGTTTTTGCTCAAGCTGAATAGCGTCAGGATCAACATAGGGATCATCGAATAGGCCTAATATAAATTTGCATTTGAGGATCGGCGCGACTAAGGCATCGATAGTTGACATTGCTAATTTCCCCTGTTGGACCAATTCAACCAACAACGGGTAGCAATCTGGGTCGGGGAGCTCAATATTCACCCCAGCTAACGCAGCTAAAAGCGCCGCCTCGCTTTTATTCTTCGCCACTCCATGGCTGGTCGCCTCCGCCCGACAGTTCAATTCGGTAATGGCATAATAGTCGGACACAACAAGCCCCTGAAAGCCCCATTCCTGGCGCAGGATATTTGTTAGCAGCCAGCGATTGGCATGAGATGGTACGCCATCGATTTCGTTATAAGAAGCCATAACGCTTAGCGCATTGGCTCTTTCGATAGCTTGTTTGAATGGGTAGAGGAAAATATCCCGCAGCAACCGTTCCGAGACATTGGTTGGCGCGCAGTTGGTACCCGATTCCGGCTGACCATGGGCAGCGAAATGTTTCAATGTGGCGATGACATGGTCCTTATTTTTGAAACTCGCATCGCCCTGGAAACCTCTGACTGCAGCAATACCCATTTGCGCTACCAGATAGGGGTCCTCCCCAAAAGTTTCTTCCACTCTCCCCCATCGCGGATCGCGTGCCACATCCAGCACCGGGGTTAACGCCTGATGCGCACCGCGACTTCGTGCATCCTTGGCAATAGCGGAGTAAATGGCTTCGACCAATATAGGGTTGAAGGAGGAAGCCAGTCCGATCGGCTGAGGATAGCTCGTGGCATCTCTGGCAGCCAGACCATGGAGGCATTCTTCATGAAAGATCACTGGGATCCCCAATCGTGTTTCTTCAATCAGAAACTGCTGGATCGCATTGGCTAATTTAGCCATTTCCACAGCGCTCAATCCTGAACCGCAATCGCTTAATCGAGCAATCTGACCAATACCATGTTTGAGATGCTGGCGCATTCGATCGAAACTCAACTGGCCATTGTCATCAAATAGCATGGTTTTCTTTTGCCCCCAAATGCAGAGCATCTGAGCAACCTTTTCTTCGAGGGTCATTCGCGCTAACAGATCAGCGAGTCGTTCGTCAATTGATAAGGACGCATTTTTATAAGCAGGAAGATCAGTGGCAGGGTGGCGCTCATGAGGCTTGGGTTCTTTCGTCATGATCCGATATCCTGAAAGGGAGTTGTCTCAATATTATTTAATTGATTAAATAATTATTGAACCGTTTCAAATATATAAATTATTTTCAAAAAGTCAAGCGAAATTTTTCACCAACAAAAGATTTTCGGCTCTCTCCAATATTGAGCACCACAGATGATACCACTGGCATGGGAGAAGGATGGATCTTTTCCTTTCAAAAGGATGATTTCATGCATGAAAAATTTTCAACGCCTATCAATTGCCGCTTATTTGATATAGAATGAGAATAATGATTTTCATTTAAAGCTTCATAGGAAATCGAGCAATGGCTGGCTTAGTTCGAATGAATGAAATGGTCTAAATTCGGATCAGTACATCATGAATGAGCTTTAAAAACTGAAATCATCCGAAAAAAATTAGTGCACGCTTTTCAAGCGTAAAGATCAGATTTCAGCTCGTTTCATTTGCGGTACGAGCAAATTAAAAATCACCCATGCAAGGAGATAGGCAGATCCACAGATCAAGAACATGACATAATAGCCAGTCTCGATAGTGCCCAGCGCTTTGTAATAATCTAAAATCAGCCCTGCAAATTTGGAGATCAACATTCCTGTCAAACAACCTGCCATGGTTCCGATACCGACGACCGATGCCACGGTTTTTTTAGGAAACATATCCGATACTGTGGTAAAAAGATTAGCAGCCCATGCTTGGTGCCCAGCGGTAGCGATTCCGACGATCAGAACGGCATACCAATAGCTGTATTGTCCCAGCGCTTGCGCGGCAACTACTGGAAGGGCAAATAGAGCAAACACCAGCATGGCGATGCGACGGGCTCGATAAGCTGGCCAGCCGCTCTTAATGAAGAATCCCGATAGCCAGCCTCCAAAAATACTGCCGATCGTTGTGATGGAGTACACAACCGCAATTGGCAGTGCCAGTTCGGTTCTGGTCAGGCCATATTGCTTATTTAAAAATGAAGGTAGCCAAAATAGATAAAACCACCAAACAGGGTCGGTCAATAATTTGCCGATCAAAAATGCCCAGGTTTGGCGAAAGGTCAATAATTGAATCCAGCTCTGTTTGGAGGATTTTGTTTCATTGAAAATCGCTTCGTCTTTATCGCTATGAATATATTCGAACTCAACTTTGTTCAATCGAGGATGCTTTTGGGGGATTTCATACAAAGCAAACCAAAAGATGAGCCAGACCAACCCGAGCGCACCTGTTAAAATAAAAGCCCATTGCCATCCCAAATGCATGGCAATCAACGGTACAGCAAGGGGCGCCACAATCGCACCGATATTGGTACCAGAATTGAAGATGCCCGTTGCTAATGCGCGCTCCTTTTGGGGAAACCATTCGGCTACTGTTTTCACTGCGGCTGGAAAATTGCCCGCCTCGCTGAGCCCCAGAATCCCACGCGCCATTATAAAACCAAATGTGCTGCGGGCCATGGCATGGCCCATCGCCGCTAAGCTCCAAACAGCCAGCGAAATCGCGTAGCCCAATTTTGTGCCGACTTGATCGATGAACCAGCCCATGCCCAGCATTCCAATCGCATAAGCTAATTGGAAAGCAATCACAATATCGGCATAATCGGATTCGCTCCACTGAAAAATCTTTTCGAGATAATCATCCTTTAATAAGCTGATCACCTGACGATCGAGATAGTTGATTGTGGTTGCAAAGAAAATGAGCGAAAGGATGAGCCAGCGGAATTTGCCAATGGCAATAGCTCGATTAGTGCCCTGGGTTTTCAGAAGGATTTTTGGGTTGAACATCTATTGCTCCTGTTCCTAAATAACGATTGGAGGATTTTGGTCGATTTATGAGAGATCTGGGATTGTCTCGGGACTGAAAAACAGTTTTGAGAGTTTTTCATTTTGATCGGCAAAAACAAATTTTATCCAGCAACAGAACGCGTCGTTAATTTGTCAAGTGGTGTTTCACAGCGTGGATGAAAGCCCGTAGGTTCTCACTGCTCACCCCTGGCGGCATCCCTCCCCCACAAGATAAAATCGTTCGTGATTTATCTTCCAGAGAATCTAATAATTCGTTGACCGCGTTGCTCACATCTGCTGGGCTTCCATTGGCCAAAACATCTCTGGGAGGGATATTGCCGAGCAATGTTACCTGATAATCGGTCAGTCGCTTCAGCTCATTAAGTGAAACATCGAAGCCCATATTGAACAAATTTACGCCCATTTCTGCGAGATATGGAGCGGAGACTCGGCAAGCGGCGTCATTGTGCAAAAACCGAATGGCGACCGGCGCGTGAAATAATTCCTTGAAATACGGCAATGCAAATTGGAGAAATTCAGCTTCACCGATGAATCCGATAATATCATCTAACAAGAGTATGCCATCGATCGTCGGGAAAGTCTCGATTTGCAGTTCTAACCAATCCTTGAGAAAATCCGTTATCTTTTTTATGAGCAATGTCGCTTTTTCTGGGAGGCGCATCATCGTGGTGAGAAATTCGGTCGTTCCCATGAGAAAACTGGCGATATTCAATGGCCCTCGCGCAACGGCGAATCGGATCTTATGCCCTGCTGCTTCGATTTTTGGTTTGGCTAATTTCAAACGGTTTAATACGAACGGCAATAACCCATCTGTCTTCGGATTTGGCCGAGGGAGCGATTCGATGTCATCCATCGTACGGATGATTTTATGGGCATGTGGAAATTCATTCGCTGGAAAACTACAGCGCGATCCAAATGCCGAAGGCTCGGTGCACATCCCAAATTCAGACCAAAAGCCCGGTAAAAACATGACTTCAGGAAATTCCTGGATCGCTTTCCAATTGGCCTGAAACCATAATTCATCATTGCTGAAATAATCGAGAATCTGGATGCCGTACCAATTTGGTAGCCAAGGGCTATCGATGATGAAACCGACAGGCAATGGTTTTAGAATTTCTCCGGTTATGATTTTTTGAAGCATTTCCCATTGTTGGTCTGTCATTTTGAATATCCTTTATTTTAAATTTGCATGATGACGTTCATCGGTCACTTCGAGTGAGCAATCAATTACAGCAGACAAAGTTTTTCTGAGGACGGATTAAAACCTTTACAAGGGTAGTCTCGTTTACTCGGATTTTAGAACTTTATTCTTCCTGAGAAATTCTCTGATCGCAGCATAGCTTTCTACTAACGCTTGTCGATTAAAACCTCCGTGTCCAGCTCCTTTAATCGTTACCAGTTGATTCGGAACGCCTGCTTGGTCCAATGCTGCATGCAATCGTTTGGCGTGACTATATGGCACAATGATGTCTTGATCGCCATGGATGGTGATCATTGCCGGCAGACCTGGCCTGACATGGTGGATGGGGGATAGCTGGCGTGCCAATTCCTCTCGATTGCTCATGCTGCCGAACCATTCGATCGCATAATGCTTGGCATTTGGGCCATCAAGCAAATCCGCGACATCCGTAATGCCGAACCAGTTGACAATCGCCGCAACTTTTACTTCGGGAACCATCCCAGATCGCCAGCGAACGCTATCCGGTGTGGGGCAGGCACGATCAAAAATTGAATTAGATGGTAACATGCCAGTGATCAACGCCAAATGACCGCCAGCCGAAGTGCCAGTCAAAACAAATCTTGAAGGATCCAGATTGTACTGCTCGGCATGATAGAATGCCCATCGAAGCGCACAGCGACAATCCTCCACTGCTGCTGGTGCCAATGAGTTTGGTGCTGTCCGATATTCCACATTGATGGCAGCCCATCCCATGGACAAGTAAGGCAATAGGTATAAGATGTTCCGCTCCTTCTGTCCTGCGACCCAGCCGCCACCATGAAATAAAATGAGCGTTGGATGCGGCTGGCTTTTATCTTTTGGCAAATAGAGATCGAGCTTCAGTTCGGTATTGTTGGCAATGGCATAAGTAATGTTTGGCAGAATGTCGTAATCGCCAGAAGCGTAATCGACCCAATTATCAGCACCTGGAATTTGCGGTGAGCAGTAACTCGGAGTCCAAACAATCAGCAGGATTATCAAGGCGAAGATGATATAATATCTTCGGATCATAGTACCTCCATGAATATGCAAAAAACCAATGAAAAATAATTAGCGCCCATAATAAATGGCAAGTGGTCATTCACAGCGAAGCGAAGAATCACTGAATTTTTTAGATCTCTTACTCCAGTACCTGCCGGTTAGAATGACAAACCTAAATTTGGATCAGTTTCAATAAAATTGAATTAAATGGCGCGATGAACGATTGAAGTTAATATTTCAGCAATCAAGAACTCCAATATTCCAATCCCCACTTCTACCAATAATGATGCACCAATTTCCGAATGTGGTTATTGTAAATTTCCCGTACATGATTCATTGTTTCCACAGCGATCGGTGGCAAATCGGCAGCGCTGACATTTTCTTCGACCTGTGACGGGCGTCTTGCCCCAGGAATCGCGCAGGTAACGGCATCGAACATCAAAATCCAGCGTAGCGCAAATTGGGTCATGGTCATTCCGGGGGGACAAATCTTCTTTAGCTTTTCTACTACCTCGAGTCCCACATCATAATCCACACCCGAAAAGGTCTCACCGCGATCAAACGCCTCCCCATGGCGATTGAATTGTCGATGATCATCGGTGGCAAATGTAGAATTTTTTGTCAGCTTGCCAGTGAGCATCCCAGAAGCCAAAGGAACTCGAGCAATGATGCCAACTTTTCGTTGTTTCGCTTGTTCGAAGAACAACTCCGCTGGTCGATGCCGAAACATATTGAAGATGACTTGCACTGATTGTACATTAGGATATCCGATGGCTTTGAGCGCCTCCTCCACCCGCTCGACGCTCACGCCATAATACCGAATTTTACCCGCTTGGACCAAATTGTCAAGTATATCGAACACCTCAGGCATATAATAGACATCGGTCGGTGGGCAATGAAGTTGAAGCAGATCGATGGCCTCTGTGCCCAGATTTTTTAGGCTGCGGTCGACAAATGCGGTCAGATTTTCTCGGTTATACCCTGCGGCAGTGTGTGGAGTGAGCCGACGTCCTGCTTTGGTAGCGATATAAATGGTTTCTTTATGCTCTCGTCGCAGTTGTCTGAGCAGTCGTTCGCTGTGACCATCGCCATAGACATCGGCGGTATCGAAGAAATTGACGCCACGCTCAACTGCTCGGTGCAAAGCGGCGAGTGATTCATTGTCATCAACTGGTCCCCAAGTGCCGCCAATTGCCCAGGCACCGAAGCTAATCGTAGATATTTTCCAGCCAGTGCGGCCAAATTCTCGGTATTGCATTGATCTTCCTCTGTCAAAAAAAGCTCGTTAGAGCTCGATGTAGTCACGTTGGAAGTGGACCACATCTTTGCTCAATAGATTTAATCCCATTTTGAAATAGACTACATCTTTATGCTCTCTGGGGGGCCTAAATAACTCGGCTTAATTTCACCAGTCTCCACAACCAGTTTTTGTAACACCACCCCTGGATCAACCATCCAAAATTTCAAAACGTGCCGACCTGATTCGTTAATGACATGTTGAGAAATCTCCACGGTGATATTGTTGCGCACCGATTCTTCCCAATCTTGAAAAGTCTTATTCTCGTGGATATTGATGACTTGAATGGGGTCGTCATCGAACGAAATCCCGTAGCGCAATCCTTGGGTGTTATGGAAATTTAGCGTCGGAGATAGATAAGCTTTGACCTTCACCTCTCCTTGGCTGAACAGATAAGTATCAAATTCCAATCGCGGTCCAGTAGCGCTTGCCGGCTGAGATGGTGCAGTAACTGGAAATATCGTCATGCCCGATAGCGTCCGCCCCAAATCGGGGATGCGTTGCCAATTAAGGGGTGGATTTGCAACAGCGCGCGAATAGTGCTCAGCCTCTATTGAAACATAATTATTGCATTCAATAAAGCAACCTTGCAGCTCAGACTGGGGGATAGCTGGATTCAAAATTTTTGCATGAACCACTATGCGGCGGCGGTGAGGCCCAGCGACCAGGATTTGCCCATTCTGCTCTCCTTCTGGTACTTTTTGCCAATCTATTTTCACCCATAGCCGCTGCTCGGTCCGAATTTCGCCAGATGTGGGATCGACTTTGATCCAAGGCTTGTCTGTTTTAATGGAATATTTAAAAGGTTTTTTGCCCCGGTTGAATAGCTCGATATAGTAGCTTTGTTGATGATATCGATCGAAGGTCGGCAAAATTGCCATGCCAGGCGCGTTGGGCCACCAGCAATCGGAACCCTCAACAGCAACTCCCATTTCCGCCGTCTCTGGAATTGATATTTCTTTGACCTCTGGCATGACATTGGTCTCCGGTTGCTGCCAATAGGTGTAACCAATATGGGTTTGATCCATCATGTGGTTCCATTTGCCGTTGGCCATAATTTTATTGTAGTAATTGGTGATTTCTGCGTCCCGAGCGAATAATTGCTTCGCCTTTTCTGCCAAGCTGTTGGTCGCTGCTCGTCCCTGTTTAGCATAAAGCCGATTTTTTCCCACGGTGACATAAAGCTCATTCAAATTGGCACAGGCTTCCACTGGATGAAGCACCAGTTGATAAAAGGCATCTTGATATTCAGCAGGAAGAGCGTCATAAACCGTTCGGGCTTGTTCTTCTAATTTTTTATAATCGGATACAACTGTCTCAGCTTCTCGGTAGTTGACCAGACTATATGTGTCTGGGGAAAGCAATTCAGGCTTTCGGCGGGAATTGAATTTGGTATAGCTGGTTAAGATGTGAGCGATCTCTTTTGCGTACCGTAAGCCGAATTGTTTTTCCGACCAAAGTCTGGTATACTCGGGCAAATATTCAGCGGGAAAAATTTCTGGATTCCAGGCATAATCCAGAAAAAAGCTAATGGGAAATTCCATTGGTTTAATATCCCCCACATTGACGATCCAGATTTGCCTCGCGTCATATTCATACGCCAGATGCATTTGCTCCCACACCCGAGAAATTTGGTTGGTATTGAGCCATTTAAAATTCCTCGGTCCGCCTACATAATCGTAATGATAATATATGCCGTAGCCACCAGCACGCGGTGGATCGTCCAACTTGGGCAGTTTGCGGATATTGCCCCAATTATCATCGCACAGCAGCAAAGTCACATCATCGGGAACGCGCATCCCTTTGTCGTAATATTCCTGCACCTCTTTATAGAGTGCCCAAACTTGGGGAATGGTGGTGATGTCTTTGCCAGTCACCTCTTTTAAAATTTCTCGTTGATCTTTAACGATCCTCTGAAGCAACTCGATATTCGCCTCTTCACTCATGGGCTCATCGCCGTCGCCGCGCATGGCCAGGGTCACGATGCTTTCGTAATTGCCCATCCGGCGAATTCCTTCGGTCCAAAATTGGCGCAACTTGGCTTCATTCTTTTCATAATTCCAAGGCCCAGAGCCATATCGGCGCCATTCATCATGCGCCCGCATCATCGGCTCATGATGCGAAGTGCCGATTACTACACCGTATTCATCCGCCAATCGAGGATTTTCAGGGTCATCGTCATAAAAGGCCCTCCCCCACATGGCTGGCCAGAGAAAGTTCCCTTTCAATCTCAAGATCAGCTCAAACACATGCTCATAAAATTTGGCATTAAACCCTCCGAACTTCTCATAAGCCCAGCCAGAAAGTGCAGGCGCTTCATCGTTAATAAAAATACCTCGATATTTTACTTTCGGTGGGCCAAGGATGTGTCGACCTGGTAGAATATAAATATCAGTCTTTTTCTTTGGCGGAACATCTGCCCACCAATACCAGGGCGAAACACCGATCTTCTCAGAAAGATCAAACATCCCGAAGATTGTGCCGCGTTTATCGCTCCCAACAATGACCAGCGCTGACGTTCCTATTGAGAATGGGTGTTCTATGACCTGGATGAGCGATGCTTCCCATCGACCTACAATGTCAGAGACATCGAGCTTGTTATCAGAAACCAACTTGTCGATCAACTGGCTTTTGCCCAAGGTGCCGATGATGACTATTTCATTGGCTTCAGGAATGTCATCAAACGAGATCGCTGGTTTCGTCCCAGTCACCCGCTCGATATCGGCCTGAAAGTGCCTGAGAACGCGAAGCACACCCGGATAGTCCTGGGAGCTCGCGCACAATACGGCTGGTTTGCCGGCATCAGAAAGAGCAAATGCGCCGGCGAGCTTTTCCGTGGAAAAAAAAGTTTCAGGGTCCTTTGCTGATGCAGGTTTTGGCCGGATCAATGCAATACCCAATAGCAGTGAGACAAGAAGGATGGTTAGCCAGAGTTGAATTGTCGATGGCAAAAGTTTTTTGTTGTTCCTATGGGTCATGGGAATCACCTAATTTTAAAATGAAGTCATTCAGCCACTAGGCAAATGGGCTGTTTTTGAATTATCGGATCATTCAAAAATTCGAAAATTGCCACTGACCTGAAGCAGTGCCAGGAGATACAACATGCCATCATAATAGCGGTAGGTGCCGCTTGGAATCGGTGTGTTCCAAAACGCTGCTATAAAGTCTTTTCGCATATTATCTGAAGCAGCCAGGGCTGCAACGGCATTCATGGCTACCAAGCCAGCGCTATGATCATCACCTAATTTTTTGCCATCAATTGTGAATTGATTGCCGTAATTGGCTATGCCCTGACGATAAAAGAATTCGAGCAGGCGATTGGACTGCACCACGGCCCAATCATCTCGCGCAAACCAAAGATAATCGATGGCAACGTTCATTGCAACGCGCCAAGCATCGAAACGAAAGTCGTGGTGACCGCCACCCCAGGGAGGATCCAAAGGCTTTCCTTCAAAAGTCGCATAATCTGGTGCCAATCCAGTAATCGGATGGACTGCCCGCTTGAGGAATTCTCGACTTGCTTTCGCTGCTGCTTGCCAAAATCGATTATTCTTGTTTGCCCACCGCGCCCATAATTCATAGAAATGGGGGACATGATAGGATGGGTCAGTAAAATCATCGACATGACCGGCTGGCACAAACACTACCAATTTGTTTTTGGGATTGAACATATTGGTGACAACATCGGCACGATCTGAGTGAGGGCTTTTGCCAAGCATCGCATCCAAAATTTGCTGCGCTTCCGCCCTGTATCGAAAAATGCCTTCGCCTTCTCCCCATCGATTTGCAGCAAATAGAAGCGACATGACGATCCACTCTTCACCATCTGAAGCCGGATTTGTATCGATCTTCGTCCCATCGGTGCGACAATGCCAAGCAAAATAATGTCGCAGCGGCCCGGTCTGATGCTGCATGTAAGTTTTGGCCCAGTTCCAAAGCCGATCGAATTCAGCTTTTTTATCGAGCTGAACAGCGATCATCATGCCATAGGACATGCCCTCAGTGCGAACATCCTGATTGAAAATATCCTCTATATAGGCCATATCTGGCTCGACCGGATAGTAAATCCGTTGCGTTTCATCATCCCCATAGAACAGTTGCTGGAAGGTGCTGTCGATTCTGGCCTGGACCTGGGCTTCTGAACAGCCGAGGAGCTCAACAAAGAGATTGGGATAATGATGACTATTATACGCGCCAGAGTTGGCTTTTTTTTGAGATTGACATTGGGCAAGGATTGAATAGAGCGGAAAAGCATAACAAAGGAAGAATAGCAGCAAAACAGGATGAAGCGTCTTTCGAGCGATCACGGTCAACCTCGAAATTGGACAGAAAAGTTAAATTGAAATTGAAACGTTTCAAATATATCAAAGTGATGATAAAAAGTCAAGCAAAAAATTGTCAAATATGCATCTTCCTTATGGCTCAAGAAAAATGGAGGTTGATCAGGGGCATGAAAAAGCATATGAAAAGAGAAATAGTTTCGATTCAAAGCATCCAAGCTGTCGTAGCAACAGAAAAGTTTCGACATTGAGGTTATTAGCATGTTAAAATGGAACCGCAATTAAAATGTTGATCCGAACGATTCACGATCATGGTGCATAATTATGATTGAAGCGGCAAATCTGGTCGATCATTGCTAAAATTTCTATTGATTTTATCAATAAAAGCCATTATATTTTATCAAAAAAATTAAAACGTTTCAATAAAAGCATAGTTGCGAAGAGGCATCGGAGCAGTTCATGAAGAAAATAACGATCGAGGATGTAGCAAAGCGCGCTGGTGTTTCTAAAGGCACTGTCTCGGCAGTTATCAACGCAAAAAATACCGTAAAGCCCGATACCCGAGAGCGTATTTTAGAAGTGATGAAAGAGCTAAATTTTCGGCCTCGCGGGATGGCAAGAAATTTAAAAAATGGTAATCAGGATAAATGTATTGGGATCATTATTAAAGACCTGAGTTATCCCTTTTATACGACGATTGCACTTGGTGCGCGCGAATACGCTCATAATAAAGGATATTCCTTTATCGTTGCCAGTTCAGAAAACGATCATGAGTGTGAGAAAAAATTTACCCATTTATTTTCGACTAAAGACATCAAAGGAGCGATCATTGCCCCATTGGTCGAAGGTGATGCGGAGATTGAGCATTTGTTCAAGTTGAAGATGATCAATTACCCATTTGTGCTCCTGGAGGACGTAAAGGGCATTCAGGCGAATGTGGTGGCGATCGACAATTTGAAGGCAATTAAGAAGGCAGTCAAATATTTGATTGATAGTGGCCATACGAAAATTGTTCACTTTGCGGGCCCGCCGCAGTCGTCTCATACTCAGGAGAGAATCGAGGGCTTTCGCGATGCATTCAGCGAAAGCCCATTGGTGTTCAATAAAGATATGATTGTCTCCATTGGTTCGCGGCATGAGGAAAGCTATGGAAATACGCTGAATTATTTTAAAAATCTCAGACGAGAAGATTATCCCACAGCCATCGTGTGTTTCAATGATCAGCAAGCCCTGGCAGTCATGACCGCACTGAAGGATTTAAACATCCGCGTCCCCGACGATATCTCCATCGTAGGTAATGACGACATATACTATGCCAAGATTTATCCAGTGCCATTGACAACCATTCGGGCACCCCAATATGAGATCGGCAGAAAAGCAGCCGAGATACTCATTCGTAATATCGAAACGCCAGGTCAGTTGCCACCCGAGCGCGTGGTTTTGGAAACCGATTTCATCATCCGGGAATCCACTCGGGTTTTGAATGTCTGAGACGGCGGACTCAAGGATGAGCACTTCTAATTTGAGCAATCCAAGTAAATGAAAGTCGAACGCTGGAATGATAACAGCGATGGAATTTTGAATCATTATTCCAGTGTTCTGACCTTGGAAACTGGCGTTGCTAACTTTTAACCTTTCTGATCATAGATGCAACCAGGCGACCCATCCTCCGCCTGGTGCCAGATGAACCTTGAGTTGCTCGCCCTTGTGAACGGTCATCACCTGCTTTTTGAAATCCATCGCATTGCGATCGGCGTTGATGCCATCCTGGAATAACTCAATCGTATATTTTTTATCCCCGAGAAAAGAAAAATCGATCATGAGGTCTCTGGCGGTCCAATCGGTCATGGCACCAATGAACCAGTCATTGCCATGACGCCGAGCGATGACAATGAAATCGGCCATTTGAGCAGCCAAAACACGAGTCTCATCCCAGGTCGTTGGCACTCGAGCCAGAAATTCCATGCATTCAGCTTCTCTCAGATAATTGGATGGGCTATCGCATAGCATCTGGAGCGGGCTCTCAAAAACCACATACATGGCCAATTGATGACAGCGAGTCCCTTGGCTCATGGGGCGCTGGAATACAGGCCGAAATTGCTCTTTTGTGGCGTTGATCATCGCGCCCGGCGTGTAATCCATTGGACCGGCCAGCATCCGCGTGAACGGCAGGGTGACATTGTGCTCTGGGTTGGGATCCTCGGTTGACCATTTACTCCATTCAAGACCTCGAACGCCCTCACTGGTGAGCACGTTTGGATAGGTGCGAATCAAACCCGTCGGTTTATAGGCACCATGGAAATCGACGAGCAACTGGCGTTTCGCCGCTTCCTGAGCAACTTTGTAATAATAATTGACCATCGGTTGATCATCCCGCTGCATGAAATCGACTTTAATGCCCTTTATCCCCCATCGGACAAACTGCTCCAATGCTGGTTCCAATTGGTCATCCAGCGTCTTCCAGCTCATCCAAAGAATAATGCCGACATTTTTCTCGCGGCCGTACGCCACTAATTGAGGTATATCGATTTCTGGGACTACCTCTAACAAATTGCCCAAACGATACCATCCTTCATCCAGGATCACATATTCGATCCCGAACCGCGAGGCAAAATCAATATAATACTGATAGGTCTTGGTGTTGATCCCAGCACGAAAATCCACGCCGTAAATATTGTTCCAATTCCACCAGTCCCAGGCCACTTTCCCCGGCCTAATCCAGGACGGATTGGCAATTTGGCAGTCTTTGGCCAATTTATAGACCATCTGGCTTTCGACCAATTCAGCATCCCTTTCGGCGATGATCAGTACCCGCCATGGAAATACGCGCTGACCCCGAGTCTTCACCAGAAAATCTGCCCGTCGAGTGACCATCACATCTCGATCACTGCGCTGTTCAAACTCCAGGGGAAAATAGGGGAATTTCGCCAAAAGTGCTGTTGGCGAGTGCAGCGAGCCAGTGAGGTACATGCCAGGGTAATCCTCAAGATCAGCTTCAAGGATGGCGACTTTCGGCCCAGAAGGAATATCGATCACTGCTGGCAAGTAACCCATGCGATCGGCAGTTACTTCGCTGAGCAACATTCGCTGATATAACCGTTCCGAATGGGTATAGAAGCTCTCTTCTTGGGCAAAATAGAGTGGATGATCAGAACCAAATTCAAATGTAGCCAGTTCCTCGAACACCTCGATGTCCTTTTTGAAATTGGTGAACCAGCGATAGGCGAAGCCATCATTATAGGCGCGAAGGATCAGCCCGTAATCCCCTTTGATTTGAATCATGAGCTGATTGCAATGATTCTCGATATTGGCGTTTTTCACTTTGATCACTGGTTGTAATGTCTCCCGAATCGTTGTGCGCTGGACGCCATGAATCGAAATATCTTTCCCCAACCATCTCCCCTCATCTAATCGCATCCCAATGGCGGATGGCTTTATTATCTGTTGATTTTTGAACCAAACAGAAAAGGACACTTGATCTGATACGAACAGTTGCACTTTAATTTTCTGATCCGGCGAAGCAAGCTGATATTGGCGAGCATTTGAGTTGGATAAAGACAAAAGGCAGGTAAATGCAAACAACAAAAGAAATCGTCTTCGCATCGCAGTGCTCCTTTCAGTTAGATAAGATCAAGTTCTTCAAAATGCATGTGGAATGTCCCTCCTCCAGATGGGGAAGTCCCTTTTGCGCGACGAAGCATCAAATAGAGAGGCTTCTCCGCTGTCTGGCAGACGGCATGACCCGAATATTCCAAATCATTTTGATTTTTCAGAGATCAATAACTCTGTCAGATTGGAAAATGACCGAAAATAGAACAGCTCATCCATTCTGAATTTTAACAATCGGCTTTCATTTAAGGAAATCCATGCTGAATCGAAGCCAGCGGCAGAGCAGCTTCCGATCTGCTCCCTCATGTCCATCCGAAGCCGAACTGTCGAAAGGCAATGACTCGCTCAAATGTACAAGCTTTCAACAATTCAGTTACCAGAAATCGATCGCTCGTTTGAACAAACGGTATCTGTTAGAGCTCTTTTTGAAACGAACCAGATTTGATTTCATTTACAGTAATAAGCTTGGAAACTAAAATTGATTGGGCCAACAATCTGCTTGATTGTTTTGTCAAAAATTCTTATGTTTGGGATAATCAGCTTAACAGGAAATTGAGACCATCAAAATTATGCCGATACGAAAAATTTCTCACTTCGATTTGCTGGATCAGACGCCTTCGTTGGAAATGGTTCAACAGCGGCCGCGCCGTCCGATTTCGGTTTTGTTGGATCATGTCCGAAGCTTGTACAACGTGGGATCGATCTTTCGGACGTCAGATGCTGTTGGAGTTGAAAAGCTCTATCTTTGTGGTCTCACTGGCTATCCGCCCCGAGCTGAGATCCATAAAGCCGCGTTGGGAGCTGAGAAAACGGTACCGTGGGAGCACTGTCCCGATCCAGTAGCGGCGATCCATCAGCTCAAGTCACGTGGCTATCGAATTGTCGTTCTGGAACATACCGATCAATCCCAGCTCTATCATCAGGCTCACTACGAGTTCCCGCTTTGCCTGGTAGTGGGTCATGAGATCACCGGCGTTTCCGATGAAGTGGTGGCGCTGGCCGATCAGGCGATTGAGATCCCCATGGCAGGGATAAAGCAATCGCTCAATGTGGCCGTTGCCTATGGTGTAGCCATTTATGAAATCATTAAGCATTGCCCTGATCCTTTTCAAGCAACACATTAACAAGCGTCATGACTGACTCACGGCTGAGCACCCGATAGGCTGGTCGGTGGGCTTGTCGATACCCATGAGAATGATGAACAGCTGGGTAGTTTCTCGCGTTCATTTGTTCATCGAAACGAAGCAATGCCTTTTTATCAAAATTCAGTAGCCCCGTTACAACCGCCTCCTGAAATTGTCCCCATAACGACAGGAACCCTTCTCTTGAACCGCGGATTTGTTGGCCTGTCCAAATCATTGCCTGAAAAAGCCCACTCGCCTCTCCCTCGAGCAATTTGTATGGCCTCAAATTCAATCGTACCACGTCGCCTGAAACAGAGATTATTTCAATGAGTGGCTCATCCGAATCGGCACGGATTGCATTCAGCTCCTGGTTCAAGCGTTGTCTTGTACCTTCCAAATCCACCAACAGATGTTCAATACCAAACACACTCTGGTAGATCAATTTGTAAGCATCTTGAATATCGAATTGCCTTTTTTGCTGTTGATTTTGTCGAATGATTTCGACGAGGGATGTGGGTATACTCTGACCAAATATCGAATTCATCGGAATTCCATTTTTAACGTTTGGTGATCGCTGTTATTGGGCTGTGGCTGTCATCATATTGGTCATGAAAAATTTAATGGGGATCCTGGCCAATTGGATTTTACCACCGCTGAGGTTCAGCGGGATCAACCGGGTCCAGAGTTTGCCCTTGACCAAATGGATCGTTGGGTAGAGATTGCCATGTTTGATCTCGAATGAGATCAGTCTGGGGCGATATCCCCAGTTCAGCAATCGTCGAGTATCCTGGATGCTTTTATCGGTTCCACGAGGATCGAGCGAGCGCAACACATTATCTGTGAATTGCGGGCCAATACGAGTGACGTAAAAATTTCCTTGGATGTCCATTTTGCGCGCAGGATCGAGTCCAACGCCTGATAATTCCATGGTCAAATTCAGCTCCGAGCCCTTGCGGCGCAATCGCCTCGTCGGCAAAAGCTTGGCCGAGTTCAACTGCGAGACATTTGCTTTTATTCGCCACTCGATCTGATCGAGCGTCCCTTGATGAAGATTGGCTGAAATTAGTCCTGCTACATTGCCATCGTAAGCCTTGAGTGTGAAGCGCGGGACATTAATCCGTTCATTATCGAATAACAGATCGATATGGATGTCTCGGGCCTGATAATCTCCCGCTCGGATGCGACGAATTTCAATAGCGGAGAATTGCGGATGTCGCTGCCGATAATTAGGACGCAATAGATCATAATAGTAGCTGCCTTCAGAGCTTAGGAACGGCCATCCTGCTCCACTTTCAATCAATACCTCCCGCTCAATATCATATCGTAGCGCAAATTGTATCGCGCCCTCGATGGTATCCAATTTGGCGATGCTGCTGTATGCCAGATGGGGCAGACCAATGTTTACCTGACCAGAAATATCTGCCAGATCACCTACCATAAACACATGTACATTCCCATTAATTTTTCCAGCAAATCTCATGTCGTTCAAGGCGGGAATTGTGTCCTGCTGCGTATCCAACGTCACATTGATATCGAACCATGAGGGCATGTTGCCAGATAAACTGTCGAGTTGACCATTCAATCGGACTGTTGCCCTGAGTTGTTGCACAAGCAATTCCGCGCTATCCAGCTTCAGCGTCTCAAAGTCTGGCATATGGACTTTTGCCCAGAGCGGCATATTTCGGATCGGATCATCTCGAACCCCTTGAATAATTAGGCTATCTAACATACCAGTCAGAGCGAACTGAGCGGTCTCGGCATCCGAAGTAAAGTTGAGGATACCTGTAACGTGCTTCAAAGAGAGAAACAGATCAGGATATTCGACATTAGCGTTTATTAAGACTTTGCCTCGGACATCAATTTGGCTCTCTGTTTCACTGGGAATGATGGCTGTAATTGAAGCAGTGGCTGTTGAACGGCCACCGATGCTTAAAGTTTCATACCCTTCAAACCAAGAGGATGGCAAGTAGGCCATCAGCTTCGGATGGTCAACGATCAAATCGTCAGCCAGCAGTTCAAGGCGCGAGGGTTCAGATAGCTCCAACGTCCCAGAAATTTTCCCGGTAGCAAAATCGTTTGCTTTCAAAAGTAGCTGTTTTAACTCGAGGCGTTCAAAAGTTGCTGTGGTGGATAGCCATCCTTTTCCGAGCAAAGTGAGGGGATTGAAGATCAGCGGTCCAGTATCCGTTTCATAGATAATCTCATCGGATTTTGCAAGCATGGTGAGATCGATGCGGTCTAAAGTTTCTGCTTTCAAATTGGCAGAGAGATCAAGAAGCCCAGTTAGCGCGGAAGCAGGCAAATTGCTGAGCGGCAATCTTGGAATATTTAGGTCCGCACCAGCTCGAAAACGATCCAGCCCTAAAATTGATTTGAAATGAAAATTGAAATCTAAGGGGACCTCGAAGAAATTCCCGATCGAAACGATCGCACGAATCGAATCGGGCGATAGATCGGCCTGCAGTGCGGAGTTCAGATTGAATTGCAATTGCCCAAAACCAACATGGAGTGTATCGATCGTTAAAAACAAAGAATCCATCCTTGCATCGATCTGAATATCTGCCCCTTGAACGCCATGGCGGTTATGTCGCTCGGTAAAGCGGCTCCGAATGTTCAGATTGATCAATTTGGCATGCGGATCAACATAGGCGGCCGTGAAATTATCGAGCCTAAATAGCAAATTGACCATTAGAGCATCATCGGGATGAGCGCTGGTCGGATTACCAGAAATTGAACTCCCTGCGAACGAAGCCAACCCATCGATAGAAATCTGCTTGCGGCGCTGCTGGATGGAATCGGGCAATAACGGGAGTAGCAGATTGATGAGATTTTTCAATTTGATTTCGCTCTCCGTGATGGATAATTGAAAATTTGGGCTCGATGGGAAATCCGTCACGGTACCTTCCACTTTAAAAATGGTCTCGTCGGCGATTTTGGCAGTTAACTCATTCAAGGCAAGGCGGCTTAGCGCTCCATCAAACTTAACATCGTAGCGGATAGAAGCGACTTTGGGGAAAAATAAGCTATCCATCTGGACTTGGACCGGCGTTATTGCTCCAGAAGTTAAAGTCAAACTATTGATGCCAATTTGCCCATCACTTTGAATGAAATCGTGGCCCAGAAGCTGAATCCTCAGATCCATATCAAGCCGCGAACTGGCATATTTCATCTGGGTTTTATTGCCATGAGTCATGGAAAAACGCCATAGTTGTTCATCAGAGACCAATCGAAGGCTGAGCTTGGGCTCGCTTTGCGTCTCCGATTTGGATATTCGCGGCCAAAACAGGTTTTCAATGAAAACCGATAGCCCTCCAGAGGCGAGGGTATAAATTGTGTCAGATTGATTGATGAACAAATTTGCGGTCAAACGGTTCAGGGCAAATCGCCTGAGATCGATGGATATCGGAAGGCCTAAAACGGCAGAGGTGTCCTGAGTGCGAGCTGCTGCTGTATCAGCAGCGATCAGATCCGCAAAATTCCATGAGCCATTTCGATCGCGCCGTAAGTTGATCACTAGATCATCGATTAAAATCGTTTTGATCTCAAATTTTCGTTTGAACAGCGCAGAGAAGCGATAGCGGAGATGGAATTTTTTGGCAGAAAAAAAGCGAGCAGTGTCACTGATGCAATTATCCCCAATAGCGCGCTCTGAAACGCAGATATCATTCAACGTGACCCCTCGGAACGGATTGAACCAGACCGTCCCAACCGATATATTTCGCCCAATGGTGGAGGCAACGTTTGAAATAATCATTTGTTTGATCTTATATGGTGGGAACCCGATGCGCAGCACCACCAAAAAGATGCCCACCAACATGATTAGGCTGAGACAGATCCATAGCCCCAATTTTAGCATTTTTTTCAGGGCCGATATCAGGCGAAATTTTGGCATTAATGCGACCTCGAGAACGCTTTGAGATCATTGACTGGCAGAGATTCGATGAAAAGCTGGCGATGCGGAAATGGGATTTCGATCCCTGCCTTATCCAGTGCCATTTTAATTTTCTGTCGCAATTCGTAGGTCAGTGCCATCTCCTGCCGAGAATCCTTGATCCATACCAACAATCTCAGATTGATACTGGAATCAGCGATCTCATCAACGACGACCGTCGGCGGAGGCTGCGTGAGAAACCGATCATCGTTTTTCACCAATTCCAACAGCACGCGTTGTGCTTCTGGAATCGACTCTTTGTAGGCGATTCCCACGCTCACCCCAATGCGGATATTTTCGTTATAGGTATGATTGATGATCTTGGACTCGACAATCTTCTGGTTTGGGATATCGACAAGAATATTGTTCAAAGTTAAGATCGAAGTCGATCGCAGCGAGATCTCTTTCACCCGGCCAAAGGTGTCCTCCAATTCGACCATATCGCCCTCTCGAAACGGCTTGCTGACCAGAATGATGATCCCTGAGATGAAATTGGCCAGCGTCTGCTGCGCTGCCAGACCCAGAGCAATTCCAGCCACGCCCAGCGTCGAAATCAGCGCAATAATTCGAATACCGATCTGATCGGCGACCAAAATGATCGCCAATCCCAATAGCGAAAATCGCACCACTTTGATGATAAGGTGCGCCACCGAATCCGATATCTCTGCTTTTCGAAATTTGCGCAATAGAAAGTATCGGATAACCCGATAGAAGCCGTAAAATACGAACAAAATGATGCAACCCGCTATCAATTTGGGCAGATAAAGAATGATCTGAACCACTAGGGCCCTGATATCGATAAACTCTTTCAGCTCATCTAAGATTTCTCTGAAAGGGATCATGATTTTCTGAAACATCATCGGTTCCATACCCATTCGCCTTTCTCATAATCATCGTTAAAAAAATAGGCATTTCATATCCCGAATCAAGACATCGACAATCGATTCTGATAAAACTTTATCGGAGAAGGACTGGGTCAAGATAAATTGGTCAATCGGAACAGTGACACCGTTGGCAGATTTAGCCGAGAAAGATTCGCTCGTTCAGCCGACCCTAATTCATTTTGCAAACAAGCGCTTTGCTAATTCCAATTGCGATGGAGTGCCAATATCCAGCCAAAGATCGTTTGGCCCATCATAACGATGGGTGTATAGTGGAATTTTTTGGCAGAGCCAGCTAATAAAATCGCCTACTTTGTCTGGAGAGTGGCCTTCCTCGATATATTGGCGCAACAGTTGAATCACCTCGCGATGAAACAGATAGATGCCAATTGAGCTGAGTGTGCTAGAAGGATTTTCTGGCTTCTCGATCAAATGCGTGATAACTCCCTCGGAGTTAAGCGTCGGAATCCCCATCTTTTTCGCTTCTTCGATGGTCTGCACGTCATAAAGGGCAACGATATTTCTTCCCTCGAAAAATGGCCCCAGCATCGGGGTTAGATCAAAGTTGAAGAGATTGTCGGCGCTGATCAAAAGGAAATCGTCATCAAATTGCGTCTGCTCGATGACGAAAAGGACATCTCCCATCGAGCCGAGCCGATCTTCATTGCTCATGGTCTGATCGTTGAGGACCATGATCGGGAGCTTTGGCTTCAACTGGTCGCGCCAAGCCACAAAATTCTGATAAAATTTATTATTGGTCACCAAATAGATTTGATCGATATGCTCCATTGGCAGTTTTTCGATGACATAATCCAGAATAGCTTTTTCGCCGACTTTTAATAAATGCTTCGGCGTGTTCAGAGTCAGCGGATACAATCGAGTCGCATAACCAGCGCAGAGAAGAATGCATTTCATGTTGTAGCTCCTTCGATAAACAGTGCAGGTTGAATTATTCTATTCCAGCCATCATTTATTCCGATTTTAGCAGATGATCTCGGCTTATCTCGCTTGGGAAATTTTTAATCTCATTGTATTGTTTGGTACGAAGATTAAGCTTGAATATAATGCTTTTTTTTAAGAATTTCAACAGAAAGTTTCCACATTCTTGATGCCGCTAACACAAATTTGGAATGAGGAGTAACACGCCAGACACATCAATTTTATTGGTTCAATTGAAAAAGGCTATTGACAGTTGCAAAAAATATAACTAAATTGGAGATGAAAATGATCAGACAAACCGATCCAAAACGCGCATCTTTTCTGTCTTGGCAGAAAGCTATTAAATTGAATTAGAGGGCAGATGATACAGATTAAATTCACAACATTGATAACATGCTGTTATCTAGCTGGATTTTGACTTCAATGGAAGAATGACAACCTCTCCCAGTTGAGTCGTTTAAATTGAAGCCCGTGCCTGGCTGAGCGATGAGTATCACTTCATGTGTAATTTATCAGAATAAAAAAAGGTGGCGCATCCGCAGGAGTGATATTTTGATAATCACAAATTGCTCATTCTGTAGGGCGCTAAAAGTGAAATATAATGGAGGATGAAACCATGATGGATTTGTTGAAAAAAGGTTTTTTTCTTGGGCTTGGCCTATTTGAAGAGGGTAAAGAGAAGATTGAGGAATTTGTGGATGATTTAATCAGCGCTGGGGCTGTGGCCAATGAAGAGCGCGCAGCGTTCGTGGACAAATATCTGGCAAGACTGAAGGAACAGGAACAAAATATTATTGAAAAGATCAATGCTGAAGTCCAAAAAGCTGTGGCGAAGCTGGGTCTTCCGACTAAAGCTGATTTCGACCGATTATCCCAGCAGGTTGAGGAATTGAAGAAAAAGCTTGAGCAAAAGCAGTGAGCGAGATGATGTTTCCTCGTTTGCATAAAACCTATCGTCATCTCCAACGGTATCGGCAGATTTTTAGCGTGTTACTGCGCTATGGATTTCAGGACGTCGTCGAGCGTTTTCGGGTAGATGGCATCGTGCGGATGAGCCGAAAAATGCTCAGGCGGGCGCGAACTATCGAGCAGCTTGGCCATCTGACCTCAGCGCAGCGGCTTCGAATGGCGCTGGCCGAACTGGGGCCGACCTTTATCAAATTGGGGCAGGTGCTAAGTACCCGTCCCGATCTCGTGCCGCTGGATCTTGTGAAAGAGCTGGAGCAGCTTCAAGACCAAGTCCCTCCCTTCTCGGCAGAGGTCGCAAAACAAATTATTGTCGCTCAATTAGGTCAGCCGATCGATCAAATTTTTAGTTCTTTCAACGAGATTCCGATCGCTGCGGCTTCGATTGCCCAGGTGCATCGCGCCACGTTGCGCAATAACCAGACAGTCGCCCTGAAAATCCAACGCCCAGGGATCAAAGCTACCATTGAAACTGATATTAGCATCCTCCGCGATCTGGCGAACTGGGTTGAAAAATACATTCCTGAAAGCGAATTATATAATCCCACTGGGATTGTGAACGAATTTGCCAAGACTATTCGCGCCGAGCTGGACTTCGTCCGAGAGGGGCGTAATATCGATCGGTTTCGTACTTATTTCAAAAACGATCCCACAATCTATCTCCCAAAGGTGTACTGGGAATATACCACCTCCAGCATTTTGACCATGGAATTTGTCAATGGGGTCAAAGTTTCGGAGATCGATTTTGCCAGTCGGCCAGACCTTGATCCAAAAATTATCGCTCTGAATGGTGCTAAAGCCACTCTGAAAATGATCTTCGATCTGGGCTTTTTCCATGCTGATCCCCATCCTGGCAATATTTTCATTCTCCCCAATAACGTCCTGGCCCCATTGGATTTTGGTATGGTGGGAAGATTTGATGCGCAGACCAAAAGCCAGTTGCAGCACCTTTTGATTGCGATTGCTGAACGCGATATCGATCGCATTGTTAAGGTCTTTATCGAGGCCGATCTGATCGATGAGACCAAAGACACCCGTCTGCTCCGAATTGATTTGAACGATTTCATAGAGACCTATTATGGCATTCCGCTTCATCAAATTTCGATCGAGAAGCTTCTCAATGATTTGATCGAAATTCTCCGTCGGCATCGAATCCCTCTGCTCTCAGATCTTGTCCTAATGACCAAAGCGTTGGCGACCATCGAAAGCGTCGGGTTGAGCCTTGACCCAAATTTCAATATGATGACGCTTGTTGAACCCTACGCTTCGAGATTGATGGCCCAACCGCTCCATCCGAAAAAAAGGTTGAAAACTTTACAGCAGATAGCGACCGAAACGGAAGAGCTGGTCAAAATCTTGCCTGGTGACTTACGTTATATTTTGGGTAAGATTAAAAAAGGTCGTATGAACATGATCATGGAGCATCGGGGACTGGAGCAATTGATCGTTGAGATCGATCGTTCCAGCAATCGCCTGGCATTCAGTTTAATCATCGCGGCTTTAATTGTCGGCTCGTCTATTATAATCTTTTTTGATAAAGGCTGGCACCTGTTCGGGTTTTCAATATTCGGCCTCATCGGCTACGTGATAGCTGCAGTATTGGGATTATGGCTGGCTATTGCAATTTTGCGCTCTGGAAAACTTTGAGGCATGAAATTCCGGGGATCAATCGATCACTAACAGCTTGCGGTTTGTGCAGTGGTCGCCAATCCTTAGTTGATAAAAATAAATTCCAGGAGAGACCTTTTTCCCTGTATCATCGTGCCCATCCCAGACCACGTTTTGAGGTCCCGCTGATAGAATCTCATCAACCAGATGCCTGACCGGCTGACCCAGCAGATTATATACGACAAGCGTAGCAGCGCATTCAAGCGGGAGCGTAATCGGAATAGTGGTGCTGGCATTGAATGGATTGGGGTAATTTTGGCCCAATAAGGCAGGACCAAATTCGTTGTGCATACCGAGATCAGCGACCGCGGAGGGCTTACCGACCATTCGAGCGTCCATCCAGAGCATTCGGCTTTGGATCCAGAATTTCAAGTAGCGGATCTCGGCCTGATAATTTCCGCCGATAAATGGATTCGGCCAGATATAGACGCCGAGGATCGGCCAACGCTCAAAATTCCTTCGTTGCGCTTCATTCAAGTGGTTTACCAGCGAGTCGATGATGGCATAAATCCTTTCCAAAGAAAAGGTGGCCTGTCTGAGTTCGAACCATCGACGATTTATTTTATTGGTAAAATGGCTATCAGCCATTAATTTCTGCCACCAAAACGGATTCTGCCAGTAATCATCTGGCTCCTGAAAATCTACCTGCCAGCCAGAGAAAAACGAGCTACCGTAGTAATCGGCATTGCCAAAGGCCAAGTTGAAATCCCACACCGGTCCGATGAATAACTTGCCGTTTTTGCTATCGCGGTCCTTGTAGAAAAAGGTGCTGAGCCGATAGGCGTCTACGTTTTTGGACAGTTCAGAGAGCAGAAAATAGTCAATAAAAGAATCGACATCGATATAACGAGAATAACCGTTTTGGGGATCAGCGTAATCAGGGCGAAGCATGAGCGCTTCAAATGAAGCGATGAAATTTCGGATATAGTTTTTTTGTTGGGGCACGATGTCATCCTGATCTGGATAATGATATTGATAGAAGATGCGCTGCCAAGCGCCGGGGAACGGGGGATAGGCAGACTCCCAGCCATCGAGTTTTGCGCCGGCTGGCTTATCAATTTTGATGATATAGCCGCCAGTCACCGCATCTCCTGCAACATCGGTGGGCTCGATCCGTGTGATGTTGACCCTATTTTTATCGCGCTTGATCTTTTCCAACCAAACATAAACGCCCAGATATTCCCCATTCAGCACCAATTCGCAAAGTTTGGAGCGGCTGGCGTAACGCCCCATCTCATTGGCCAGACGATACGCCAGCACATTGCGAATCAGCGTTTTATCGGAATAGGGGCCATATAAAATCCAATCATTTTCTGCTGGCATACCCAAAAGTGGGACATTCAGGTTATTTCCCATCGCATCGCGAGTCTCTACTGCGTAGGATTTTTTATCAAATCCCTGAGCCGATGAACCGCGCAGTTCAATGCCGATCCAACCATCGTATTCATTAAATGGATCAGTGATGGAATTCCGAACTCCATCACCGTGATAGATAATGCCCATTCGAGCTGGAATTTTTGGCTCATCAGGGATCTCTCGGCCAAACGTATCAATCACTATAATCGGAAGATTGGAGGATATAAATTCGTTCCAGTCATTGATTAGGATAGTAGAAGAGGAACTAAGGGATGGCTCTGCCGATCTGGTTTTAGCAGAAGCGAGCAATGCGAGCCACATCAAGGGAAAGAACCAGAACAATTTATTGAATCGGATCATATTTGATTTGAATCAAGATGGCGTCTACTGGATTGGCTCAATTGATGATCAGTAATCCAGAAAAACGGATCAACTGCAATCTGATGGGTTGCTTAAAGAAATATCAAAAAATCCGTTGCCGATGGACGCGATCATTTTATTCGGCGATAAACCCGCACGTAATCGACGGTCATTTTCTGTGGAAAGATGGTCGAAAGATCTGGGTTTCCGGGCCAGTTGCCGCCGACAGCGACGTTCAGGATTAAATAAAAATATTGATCGAACGGGGCTGGATAAGGAGCGCCTTCGGTATACCACTTCTCCTGGCTTTGATAGAAAGTTCCATCCACGTACCAACGAATCTGAGTGCTGTCCCATTCCAGTGTGAAAAGATGGAAATCATCCGAAAAAGTCCCCTGAGGTAACGTATACGATTTGCCAGAGTGAACATTTTTAGGATATTGGCCGCCATAATGGAGGGTGCCATACACCTTATTGGGCTCATGCCCCAGCAACTCCATGATGTCGATCTCGCCACTGGCAGCCCAACCGCCATATTTGCTTTCCGTCGGCATCATCCAGATGGCGGGCCAAAGCCCCTTGCCGAACGGCAATTTCGCTCGGATATCAAATCGGCCGTATTTCCAATCCCCCTTGCGATAGGTTCGCATTCGAGCCGAGGTGAAGTCTCGCGTTCCCTCTGGGCCAGTATAACGCTCTTTTAAAGCCTGGATCACCAGACAACCATTCTCGATATAGGAGTTCTCTGGACGAGCGGTGTAATATTGCAGCTCGTTGTTCCCTCCGCCCTGAGCGTTGACTTCGTGGCTCCATTTATCGATATTAATGTTCGGACCATCGAACTCGTCGTTCCAAACCAGCTCCCATCCCTCTGGAACTAAGATTTGGTTATTATTTCCTTCGGTAGTCGGATTTTCCTTTTGGCAGCTAAGCAAAAGAACAAGTACCCCCATAAAAAGAATTAGCGAGAAAAAGATTGAACGCTTCATTTTCAAACCCAAAAGTTTCGCATATTCGATGGCTTATCTTTTAGAAGATAACAGTCTAAAGCAAGGCACAAGAGATGTTGTGATACAGATTTAATGGCTATTTCACCATTTTGCGACCGTAGTCTAAACGATTATCCGTGGTGAGCAACGGGAAACTTGGGACGACGATCGGAAATGGCACGTTTCGCTGCAATACGAACATATCGATTCGGGTCAGTTGGATTTGCTCGAATTTATCGGTATCGATCTGAATCTGGTCATGATATTTCGCCTGAAGGCTATCCACGTAGCTATTGAGATGATCGGTGATCAGGGCCATATAATCGGATTCGTCACTGACATTTCTGGTTTGCAAATAACGGTTCTTTTGATATTGGGCTAACAGAAAATCCCGCCACATGTTCTCGTTTTGAACCACCGATGCCACCCGATCATATCTCTTCTTATAGGCCTCACGGGTGAGGTACTTGTCGCGGATCATGTCGACGATAGCCAGTTTGAACTGCTCGGGAAATTGCTGATAACTGAACTTACGTTTTCTAAACACCAGCGGATGAATCAGCAATTCTGTAAGAAAATCATCGACGCTCCAAGTTTGACCATCGATGGTGAGAAGTGGTCTGTCTCGAATCGTGTCGATATCCGCACTGAGAGAATCGGGTAATACTTCGTCCTTCCAGAAGCGTCGTTTGAACGCCTCCCGTTTATCTTCCATGGATTTTAGATAGAAAGGGGCCATGATTTCGGCCAGCTTGAAAAACGTGTCTCGGGAAAACTCGACCTTCTTGCCTTTCATCACCCTGGCGATATACTGGGCGTAAATTCGATTGGCCTGCTGGGTCTTGAGGTGTTCTGAAACATCATTCCATCGCCGCTGGATGTCGGTATCGCTGATGGCGAGACGATCGGTCCAACCAGCCACTTGCATGAGCAAAAAATTCCCATCCTCAGTGGCGATCGGACCGACCAGCTCGCCCTTTGTCAGCTTGCGCGAAAACAGCGCCTCATGGATGGCAGGATCATTTTGATCGCTCCAGCTCACTTCGCGCTGCGGAACGGCCTCCAATCCCAAGTAACTCCGAAAAACAGAATCGCTCTTCTCTGGTGCTGAGAGCAATTCCCCCTTAAGCTGATGCAGTCGACTACTATCAGGCAGGGTACAATAATTGATGCGATAGGTTCGACCAGCCACCTGATAAATCTTGCTGATTTCCTGGCTATCTGGTCTGGCCCTTTGATAGGCGATCTTATAATAAAGCCACTGCCGCATCGCCTGTTCTTTGCGCCCTTTGAGATAGAGCTGAAATTGCGCGTTGCGGGTGAGTTCATTATCATCACCAGCTTCCAGTGCCAACAGCTTCTCAGCAATGAGCGAATTCAGCACGATTTTTCGATGAATATAATTGTCACCCTTGCAATATGGTGGACGAATGGTATATTCTGCTCGGCGAATGAATTCATCCACCGTAATGCTGCGATCGCCAATTTTGACCAATAATTGGACGTCCTGAGACTCTCGGTCTCTCTTGCTACAAAAACCGATGACTATCATGATGGCGCCGCACAGAAGGACAATCAATGTGAAATCGATCCATTTATTATTTTGATTGGAACAATTCATTTCGCTTCGTTTAATAAAGACAATTCAATTAAAGTGACACGGGTTTTTTGCATTTCTTGGGGTAAAATCGATCTAATAGCCAAAACTACAACAGGCCATTTCTATTTGATGTCAATTAAAGATGATCACATTGGCGCTCCTCTTGCGAAGTTTGGCCAATCAAGGGATTCGAATTGTCCCTGCAGTTCATCCTAAGATCAGTAGCTTTGCTCATCAAAATTCCAATAATGGGTCTTTTGAAAATAATTTGGACAAGAGCTGTTATCGGGTGATCATCATTTTCCTTGTCTGAGAAAAGGTCTCGCTCCGTAATCGATAAAGATAGGTTCCGCTGGGCAAATTATCCGCTTGAAATTCTAATTCATTTTTATCGGCTTGACCATAATCAGAAAACAATCTCACCCTTTGACCACAAAGATTAAAAATCTCGAGCGTGACTGGACCAGGATAATTGAGCCAGTATTGAATGGTGGTCGTACTACTGAAAGGATTGGGGTAGTTTTGGAACAAATTGAATTTGATCGGTTGAGGATCTGGTTGCGGCACCGATTGTGTGAGTGGTTGCTTGACATCGGTGATGATCACTTCCAGCGTACGAATATCCAGTGGACGGGCGCGATTGAACAACCAGTAATTGATATGGGTGCGAAGGTTGTTGGCACTTCTCGGAGTGCTTTTTCCCTTATAAGTCCATCGATGAATATAATAGTTTGGGCCAGGTGGTGCTCCAAGATAGTGGCCGTGCATGCTCGCAAAAATCACAGAATCGGGCTGCCAGTTGAAATAATGGGTGCTCTTCGCACTGTCGAGGTGGCAGATAAACTGCTCGACATTACCCGGCGTCTGATAGGGTTGAACCGTAAAACTGCCCACTTTGGCCAAATTGGGGTTGCCCCAACGCGAGAACTCGATATCGATTTCGCTTTCGTCACTGGAATAAACGAACAGGCCAAGCACAATATTTCGATCCAGCATGTCAATGCGACCTTCAACCAGGAAGCGATGCTCCCCATAGGTGGTGAACCGAGTGGTATAGACCTCAGCGCAATACCAGATCGTCCCCTCCTGCCGGATTCTGAGGTGCAATCGGCCCCTCGAATCGACCCAGACGCTGGAATCGCTATCGGAAAAATAGTTTGGGCCTGGGCCATAAAAGCCAGATTTCACGAACCAGTCACATCCGGCGAATCGAATGGTACGTGTTCCGTGGTGCAAAGCGCCATCAAAAGGTTCATCTATTGTGCTCTGACACCATAGATTTTGAGCGATGCTGAATATTAACAAAATCAGCATCGGCGATGAGAAATATATTTTCATGAAAAGTCCTATTAGCACATGATCGGACTTCACGGCTGGCGGTCCATACAGGAGCGACCGCCAGCTCGGCCGTCGATTAGAACAATATGCCAATGGAATAAGAATGAGTTTTTCCCAATATGCCTACGCCGCGATAAGCGTAATCGATTTTTAGCCCAATATTGTGCATCATATGCAACAAGACGCCGCCGCCGAATGACAGGCCATATTCAGAATCATCCAAAAACAGTGCCTTGTAGCCTGCGCGCAGGTAAAAATCGCCGGTCGTGGGCAGGTTGATTTGATATTGCGCTCCGATGTTGACCGATTCCATGTTGTTATTTGGATGGAGCGCATCAGCAGAGAGTGTTAGTCGATGTTGCCCCATCACCAGCGGATTCACTGATACTCCAATACGAAAGATCAACGGTAATTCCCACCCCTGCAGGCTAAATTTTCCTGGGACATCACGATAATTGCCTTGCTCGTAGGGCGCAATATCGATTGGATGCAACAGATCCATGCCATCATATTTCATCTTGGTGCCATAATTGGAGATGCTCATGCCGATGTTCATCCCGTCCTCGTTTTTGCCTGTGGGAGAGAAAAACCGGGTATTGACGATCACACCCAGGTCAACAGCAAAGGCATTGGCGCTGGTATGCCAGATGCGGGATGAGATATATTTCGCTGATGCACCGAAAGCGAACCAGTTCGCCAGTCTGCGACCAAAGGACAAACTGACGGCGAAATCATTGGCAGAAAATAGCTCTCCAGTTCCTTCCTGCATGGTGAGATTGGTCACCTCCATCTCACCAAAGTTGGCTTGGACAAGCGATAATGAAAATGTCCCCAGATTTTGCAGCACAAGCCCAACTGCAGTGAAGCTGGTAGTGATATCGGCGATCCATGGCTGATAAGTGAATAGTGCCTCATTCTGCTCCATGTAGGACAAACCGGCTGGGTTCCAATAGGCCGAGGAGAGATCTGTTGCCATGCTCACATAAGCATCGCCCATGGCTACTCCAGCGCTTCCGAAACCGATCGCCAAAAAATCCGCAGTGGTCGTTCCCACGCGATGGGGCTTTTGCGCATAACAGAAGGGGGATGCCCCCAACAACATTAGACCGATGACGATTGACCATATCGTAAATGCTTTCATTGTTCGTCGCCTCTCATTTGCTTAGTTGAATTAGAAGTTCGAACGTAACCTCAACTTGGTTATTTGATCACAGCGAATTTGCCAATTTTCTCAGCCCCGGTCCGCTTCGATTTCACATGGTAGATGTACATCCCAGCAGCGATCTCTAATCCTTCTTTCGAGAGCAAATCCCAGTGCACAATCCCTTGATCGGCTGGATTGTTGACTTCAATTTCATCTACTAACGCACCGCTAACGGTAAAAATTTTGATGGTGCATTCGGCCGGGATATGGGTAAACATGATGCGTCGTCGCTGATTAAGATAGAAATTTGCAACAGCCGGTTCCATTGCATTCGTCGCCACATACGGGTTTGGCACCACTTTAATCTGATCCATGTCGTTTTCAAGCTGAACCAGATCGAGCGTTTCGGTGGCCTGAACCTTGAAGGTCAATGAATCGGTGACAAAAAACGGTCGCTTGAATGTAACTCGGTAGACATCACCAGGTTTGGGGAGACGAGTACTATCCTGAACCGAAAAGAAATCGATAACGAAAGCGGTGCCGGCCCACTTGTTATCTTTGGTCACAGGGCCTACCAGCACGCGGTCACCAATGATATCAAATTTGCCGTTCTTTTTGGTGTCGTGGACCACCAGGTCCATCCGCTCGTACGAGCCAGTGGAATCGAGAAACATCTTGTTCACCACATAAAAGCTGAACGGCATATTGGTCAACACATCGGAACGGCTCAAACGGAGGTCATTCTCGTCGCGCATCGTCTTGGTGGATACCCGTCCCACATACGCAGAATCCTTGTTGGTAAACACAATGTCGTATTCCCATGGGAAGAAGCGGGATTCTTTTTGGGTCGGCGTGATGTGAATGGCCGAATTCCCTACTACCCAACCAGAATTGATCGGATCAAAGGCGGCAATTTCAACGGGGAGTTCGATCTTCAATCGCATTCCATCGAAAATATCAGTATTAACTGGTTGGTTGGTTTTAAAATGCCAATAGCTTTTCCATTCTTTGTATTCGGCAGTATCCCGACGGACTAAATTATCATAGGCATAATGCGCTGGCGTCTCTTCATAAACTAATGCATTTTCCAAATCCGTGTCATAAATATGGATGCCGCTGGTGGCGTAAACAAGTCCATGATCGTAGCCAGGGACGGTATAAACGGTATCAATCGAAAATTTGACTTTGTAAGTATGGCCAGGTTTTAGACTTTTATTTGCCAAAATTTCTGGCGTGACGGTCCCGCTGCCGAACAATTTTTGCTCCATCGGTGTTATTGTGGGCGGTTGATAGCCCGCTGCAGATTGATAAGGAGTTACGATTTGGACGTTTTTCCCGATGGCTCGGACCTCTTCGGACTCATCCAGTTCGATGACGATATTATTTTCCGATGGCGCAATGCCTGGACCGATGTTCGGAGCACCATAATCGTACGCAACGATCGCATAGTAATAAGTGCGACCGTTTTGTACGTTTTCGTCGATAAAATAATGCGTGATCCCGGTATCATATCCCAAATTGTATCCCACACCATTGATCAGGCCGAAGTTGGTAAAGCCCTTTCGGCCATCTTTCAAATCGCATTGGAAAATGGGCTTTTTCATGAACGGCGTCCCAAAACCATCGGTGATCACTTCAGCATCCTGCATCTTTTTATCCGTGGCGCGGAACAACTTGTATCCTTCAAAATCATTCACATTACCGACAAATGGATCTCGTGTTCTCGTATCAGCGATATCATCCCACGTGAGGATCACCTTGCCATCTGCTGGCGTCGCGGTCAGAGTCGGCATCTTGGGAGGCTGGGCAAACCGGTAATCCTTTTCATAGATAATTTGAACAATCCGTTTTACCTCGAACAAGGCGGGCGCGCTATGCTCCTTCGAGTTCAAACCCTCCAGCGGATCATACGCGTGCAGTTCCGACATCGAAATGCGTTCAGTCCGGCCCTGATAGAGCGGGAATGGCCCTGACGCAAAGGTCTCCACTAAATTGGACACCCACTCGATGGATTCAACCAATGTCTTTTGGCCGATCACTTCCCACATCGATTTATCATTTCGGAACCAGCGATAATATGGCGGTCGATGTGGTTGAATGGGGAACAATTGGAACGATGTAAGTCCGACCATGTCGGATTCGGAGACATCAGTTTCGGCGAAATTGGGTTCAGCAATCCCCTCAACGCGATCTGGTTTATGATTGCATTCCCCTTCATCTGGCCCAGTATAATTCAACTCTCCGGGACCCACGCCGTCCAGTCCCACGTCATCTCCAGCAAATTCTGATAACTGATACACTCCATCTCCATTCAGGTCCTCGCCGTCTTCCCAGTCTTGATCTTCATCCGCATCCCAATGCTCTCTCAGATCAGCTTCGGTGAGTTTATAGAAATCCAAGAATGCCTTCAGATTGGCATAGCCCTCTTTCGGTCCAATTTTCATCACAGCATCATTATCGCGCTTTTCATCGATGATCCCATCCTCATCATTATCGACGCCATCATAAGCAAGGCCGGGGCTTTCCAGATAAGCGAAACCCATGATTCCAGTGGGGAAGCCCCCTTGTCCAATACCATCGATATCCCAGGAGTAGGCCATATCCACCTTAGTGTCAAAATAGCCTAATTCGTCATCGTCTCCGGCACCAGCAATTGCATCCCCGATGGCGTTATCTACCCAATAGCCGAACGCCACGTCCAATAAATCGTAGTCAGAAATATTCGCAATGGTATACTCCCAGAAGATAGCATCGCGGGCCTGGGGGTTGTTCCATTGGAAGCCACGTTGCTCCACGCGTATACCGATGCCCCCCCAAGGTAAACCGTTCTGGATGGTAGCGGGTCGAATGTCACCGATCTTGCGGCCTGGCCGTGGATAATATTTCACCCGATCCTCTGGGCCCAAGTACTCCTGATCCTGAGCATCATTTGCCACAAAATACGTCTCTAAATCGGCATAAATCACCCCACGACCAAAGCGACCGTCCCATTCCCCTGGCCAATGCAGCAGATGATCCTTATATGGCCAACCCTCTGGAGGCCAAGAGGAGGGTCGGTTGCTCATCGCTGGATACTCGCTCAACTCATTGAAATAGCCAAATACAGGGTAAAGACCCCACTCCACCGTGCCAGTGGGATCGACATCCATCTCCTCGCGATAACTGGTTTGTAGGAAGTAGAGTGTGTCGATTTTCCCCTGGGCTGCTAATGATGTGATCAGAGCTCGGTCGGTTACTGGGGTGGTATTATTGGTGATATAAACACGGGCGCCGATCAGCAATCCGATCCCATCGAGCATTTTGACCCCATCGTAAGTATTGGGCCATTTCGAAACTTCTACCTTGGGCCAATCGGACAGTTCTGTGGTATTACGGAAATAAAGGAATACTCGATTGCCCGTCATATAGCCTTCTCTTTCCGCTGCAATATCCCCAGCGGGGTCATCCGGGCCCTCATATTTCTTGCCCTGGGCTAATACGCTGGTGACCAGGGACCATTGAAGAAACAAAAGTATGAAAATTAAAAGTGTGAATTTTTTCATATCTGAACCTCGCTCAGCTATTCTAAATTGATGTCACAAACTTATTCGGTATGAGACTAAAATACGATACCCATTCCCAATTTCACCATTCGCGGGGCCGAATACATCGCTGGATTATGGACCCGATCGATGTACTCATTAAAATTGCTGCGATGGCTTGCCAAATCGGTCGGCCGAATGATCGCTGTGTAAGCCCGGCCAGTCTGGGCATTCACCCATTCCTCGTTCAGCCGATCGAGCAAATTATAGACGGTCAGTGTTATCCTTGCCTTGAGATTTCGGATGATCGGGATATCATAAAAACCGTTTAAATCGACGCTGTATCGGCTTGGTCGGTACGAATTATTGGGGTAAAGATTGACGCGCGAGAGCATACTTTCAGCAATGGGGCTCCAGGTAAAAGGTGCGCCTGAGTTGAAATATGCAGTGAGGGTCGCGCCGTATTTGGGGGTATTGTATCCGACCGTCACGTTAAGCGTATGGCGCTGATCCCAGCTCATTGGAATCAGTCGGTTGATCGGGTCCATATTATTCCCAGCCCGATCAAACGTTTGTGTTGGATTATCGGCATTGCCACGCGTGTATTGCAACGTGTAATTTAAATACGTGGAGACGGGACCATAAACGAAGTCGTACTTGAGCTCGATTCCCTTGACGTTGCCGTAATCCTTGTTGCTATATAGCCCGTATTCGATCTGATTGAACGTGCTGATTACTTTGGCGCTGAGCAGATCGTAAATATCACGGTAAAATACGATCACCTCCAATCCCATCCCTTTCATGAGTTCCTGCCACAGGCCAACTTCATATTGCACTGTCTTTTGGGCCTTGATCTGAGGGTCGCCCATAGTGGTGGAATAGTCCGTCGGCGCCACCTGGAGCGAATGATTTTGATACATGGCATACATAGGTGGCATCTGGAAGAAATGCCCATAGCTGAAATGGAGCAATGCGGTCTTGCCCAATTGATAGGCCAAACCAAAGCGTGGGCTGATCTGATACTTGGGATCTGCCCAGAGCAGCGTGCTCATTTTTTCTGGATTATTCGGAAACTCGAGCTGATTGGCTGGATTTCTGCGCTGAGACGGATAATAGGTCTTAGGATGAAAATAATCGTATCGGATTCCGAAATTGATCACCATCTCATCAAATTCCATCTTATCCTGAATGTAGGCAGAATATTCGATGGGTTTGACTCGATAGATATCCGAATAGATGGAGGAATCAGGATAGATCACCGGAACATAATTTGGGAATACGATCTTGTTCCGCTCCGGGTCGAAATAGAACTCAGCTTCTGCTGGCGTACCTGAGTACAAATTTCGGATTTCCGACCAACGACGGTCCAAATCATGTGCGGTATAATCAAAGCCGCTTTTCAAAGAATGATTCTTATTTACCTGCCATGTGATATCGAATTTGGCATTTTTATCGATCATCGTATGCCGGCTATGAGATTTCTGCTGACCGCCAGTGTAAAATCCTGGGCCTGCGTTATTGTAATAGGCATCATGGACATATCTGGGGTCCAATGGGTTTTCGTAGACATACCAGCCGTTGTAATTGTCGATGTAAGACAGTTTGAGCTCATAAAATAGTTTCTGGGACAACATGTGGTTCATGTTGAACGAATACATGTGGGTCTTGCGATGAGATGAGCCCATTCCATCTGGATTATATTTAAACGCATGATCATAGTCCCGCCAATGATCTTTGTTGTAGGTATAAAGGAATGAAGTTTTGAGGGTTGAAAATGGTTTGATCGTGATTTTGCCCATGAATGAGAGATTTTCATCTCGATCCATTGGCACGTAGGCGCTATCGCCATTATGTTCAGAATAGTACATGGAGGGATCGTTGACCATGAAGTTGCTGAAGTCATCCACGCGAAAGCGCCGAACGCCGTTGAGGTAATTTTTGTTGTCTTGATAGCGGAAGTTGGTGAAGAAGGTGATCCGGTCCTTCCAGATTGGGCCGTCCAATTGCAGCTTGTAATCCTGGTTGCGGTTGAACTCGGTGTCTTTCAAGCCGATGAAGATATCCTTGTGCGGCGTGAAATAATTCGCGAAGCTGGCGGAAACAGAGCCATGGAACTTCGTGCCGCCGGCTTTGGTGACCGCATTGACGATACCGCTCATGGCGTCCCCGTACTCGGCGTTGAACGTCCCTGTGATCACTTCCAAATCCTGGATTGCCTCAGGTTCGAGATCAACCGTGCGGCCCTCGCCCCCGAACGCCTCAGTCACTTCGACCCCATCGATTAGATAAGCGACTTCGGAGGTTCGCCCACCGCGGAAATGGCCGTTCACGACTCCTGCCTGCAGATTGATCACCTGACCCATGCTTTCCACTGGCAAGATGTCAATTTGCTCCGAGGAGACATTGCGCACCGAGCTGGTTTGATCTTTTTTCAACGTTACTTTCTCGGCTTGAACGACTATCTCCTGCCCAGCGATGACCGTGGCCTTCATTTTTCCCTCAACATAGGAGGTTCGATTGACCGAGACCTGAAGCCCTTCGATCCGAACCGCTTCATAGCCGATCATCGTTATTTTCAGATTATAAATACCAGGAGGGACATTAATGATGAAAAAGCTACCATCGAGACCGGCGGCTGCGCCCATTGTAGTCCCCTCGATGACCACATTGGCGCCCACCAAAGGTTCTTTGGTGTCAATGTCATGAACCTTGCCCGCAATTTTCCCAGTTGTCTGAGCAAGCCCTCGGCTTATGATGCTGAACACCAAACATGGCACAAGGAGAAACCAGATAGTGAGGAATTTTTTGGTTTTCATAAGCATCATCCTCTAAATTAATTCTGAAGATTGGATCTTAATTTTCTATTCGAAAATGATCATATTCTGCCACCATGATTGACACTTTTCTGTGTCCCAGAAATATTTTATCGGATAGATTTTTCAGAGCATGTTATTGGAGATTGGTCCATTCATATCCAGAATAGGCTCTTCAAACCCCTCATGCCACATGTTTCTATCCGAAAATTAAAACTGAACCTGCATGGCTAAAAGCGATCATTTTGGCCGCGTCGTGACTCTTCGAAGGATAGTTCGCCTTAAATCGTAATGCTAAAAATCTTTGTTTGCGGATATTGGAACACTCTCGAGTGATCTCTCGATAGACCAAATCCAATTTTGATTTATCGAGAGATCACTTGAAAAAATTGCAGAAATTCAGCACATGATAAGATCGCCGTGCGATACTTAATTGAAGCGTATCGCACGGCGCGATCGAACTCCTCAGTTCGACCAAGAGTGAGTTGGCTCCGCGAGTCACATGTTGGTTCGAACTGAGTTGAAATAATTTACTTCATCAAGATCATTTTCATGGTGCGAGAGAATTTTCCCGCTTCCATTTTGTACAGGTAAATTCCCGAGGGTAGGTCGTCGGCTCGGATCTCAAGCGTGTAGCTGCCGGCTGCTTTGTATTCATCCAGCAGCGTTTTGATCTTCTGGCCCAGCGTGTTATAAATCGCTATCCTCACCTGTGCTGCCTCAGGTAGCGCGTAGACAATGGTGCTGGAAGCATTAAACGGGTTGGGATAATTCTGGGACAGAAAATAGTTGGTTATGACCGCTGGAGGATTATTCTGATCCACTGCGCTAACGACCTCCGTGGTATCGCCGATCCAGGTGAAGGTCCATTGCCGCGGATCCTGCCAACCGAGATCGAAATTGTTGATGGAGTACGCCAAATTGCCCTGCCAATCACCTGCGGTGGTCCCATCATTGTCATGGAAATAGAGGTCGAACGGGATCTTCATGCCGCGGGCAGGCTTAAACAATGCGTCGTCGCCGAAACGGATCAAAGAGAACGGCACTTTGGCTTCTGCCACATAATCTTTGCCACCCAGATGTTCGAAATGATAGTTCTCATGATCTGGGGTATAGATCGTGGCCGAGCTGTTATAGTCGTTCATCAGCTTGTCTAATAGCAACACCAATTTATAATCTGGTTCCGCGCCGCGCCTGATAGAATTGTGGCGTTCTGGTGTGCGCCAATCGTACAAGCCAATGAAGAACTCGAAGGCATCCCAGTTCCACCAGTTGCCCTCCGTGGCTGAATAAGCGAACACGTCGTCAATGACATCGATAGCGATATAAAGATTATCGGCATCCATGGCCAGATAGACCGTCGCGGTCAGGTCAGCCGCATCCTTTACTTCGCCGACTGCCACATGATCGGTTTCGGGCTTGATCACCCAGGGCTTAATTCCGCTCGCGTCCCATTCGCTCAAATCTCCATCCGCTTTGAAATTGGCTGGTGGATTTAAGGATATGGTCGGTACTCCCAATGCTTTGTTGGTAATGGCTCCTGAAGTCCCAGCCGGACCCACATTACCAGAGGCATCGGTACAGGTGACCGCATAGTAATAAGTCACGGATTTATCTTTTAAGGGATAATACAACCAGTGGACCGCGGTTTGAACGTTCTCCAAAACGCCAGAGGCAACCAGCTCGATCCCTGGGGCGGTCAAATCGGTGATTGGTTTGGTGCTGGCATAAACGGTGTAGGTCTCCCCGTTTTCACCGGCGACATCCTGCCAGAACACCAGATTGTAATACTGAGCTGGAAGCGCATTGACGCCAGTGACTTCAACAGGTGGGATCCAATCGAACGTCGGGTTGCCAGTCCAGATGTCGTCTAGATAGACCACTTTTCCTTCAAAGTTCTGACCAAAGCCGCCTACCGTAAACTGCTTGATCTTGGTAGAGTCGAATTCACCCGGGACCATCTTACCGAGATCATTGTCCCAGCATCCATTGAAACGGTTGAACTTGTTGAGGGGTATTTTGATGTGCTTCCACGTCCCGTCGAACCCGTACGTCGCAGCGGACAAGAGATAGGTGGCCTGGAATGGATAATCAACCTTTTCAGCACCATCCTCATCCACGTCATGGAAAGTTAGTAGCAGGTCTCCAATATCGGCAGGTGCTTTGATCTTCAGTTGCACAGAATCCTTGGACCAGTTATACAGCAGATTCTTGGGATTTTCGAACATGAAATTGACGCCATCCCAACCGCTGCCGCAGGTCCATTTAATGGAGTTGGTGCCGCCTGTGAAATCCTCTTCGCTGGTGATCTCAACGCTGCCGCTCCAGCCCACGAACATGCTGACGCCACCTGGGACTGCTTTGCCGTTGAACATCACCAGATTGATAGGCGCAACGCCTTGCAGCTCAAAATCATCGAGAATGATCACGCCAGCGACAGAATCGTCGGGTTGTTGATAGAGCGAATTATCCTGAGAAAATTCCAATCCCCAGCCTGCGATCTTATCCAGATCGAGCACACCGTTGCCAGCCACCCATTGGCCCCAACGCGGGTTCCAGAACTTCTTGCCCGCATCTGGCATCCAGGGAGCCACCAGGTCACCTCCGTCCTCCATCTTCACTAAGATTTGATGCCAGCCAGGCGCTTGATCCAGAATCAGATGATGCGAGATCCAAACTTCCCAGCCATCGGCCGCTGGGTCGGTGCCAGGACCAGCATCATAAAGGATGATTCGGAATTCGACTTTGCCGGGTTTGTTCTGCGGGACAGCATTGTAGTACCAGAGGCTGATGTCCGTGTAAGGAGAAAAATCATAAACGCCAAAATCGTCGGGATGGAAGTGGTTCATGCCGATCCAACCGCCCCATTGGTCGTAGCACTTGTTCTGCCAATCGACCCGAAGCGCACCCGTACCGCCATGAACAATGCCTGTCTCTAATGAGAGATAGACATGTGTCTCTGGCCAGGAGTCGTCGTTGCCGTAGACATTCAAATAGGGCGATGTCGGCAAGGTGTCGAAGTTGTTGATCACCAACTGGCCGCTGGCTAACATCGGGATGAGCCATAACATCGCAGCCAAAATTGTAGCTTTTCTCATACATACCCTCCTACATTTTTTGTTTGATTGGGAAATAGTTTTAAAGATGCACAACGAGATTGTGTTGAAGAATTAAAGCTATGGATCGAATGGATACACCTCCCTTCAACTTGGTTGGTAGATCAATTATACCTTGGGCCTATACTTTTCTCCCAGGTTCTTCTATTCATCAACCGATCTCTAAAATGCCATCATAGACTTCTCTGTTATTTACAACCAGTGATTTCTAATTTTTGCATTGATTGAAATATCCAGGTCTGGTTCAAAACAGTCGAAGCACGTGGATAATGACACCAAAATTTACCACCAAGTGATCAGACATAACTTGATCCATCAGCGCGGGTTCTCTTTGATATCGTCACATCATTGTGCCTTTTGCCAATCTTTTTGTTCGGCTGCAAATAGGCTCATAGAACGGTCATTTTATTCGCTTTCGGCGGCGGAAATCAACCAGCAAGTGAACCGCTATGCCAGCGACATGATATTCTAAAGGGTATGGCTTATCAATAATTTCAAATAACAATTTTGAACCGCATCAATATATACAAACATGACAAAATTGTCAAGCGATTTTTTATTAAGGTCCTTCGACTATCAAAATAGCAAGGCTATTTCATTAGTACCAGCTTTTTTGCTTTTGTCCATCGATCGACTGTAAGCCGATAAAGGTAAACTCCAGAAGCCAAACTATTACTATTCAGTTCAATTTGAGAATACCCTGCTGGCCGAGTCTCATCGACTAATGTCATAATCCTCTGTCCACATGTATTGTAGAGCTCCAGCTTGACATGACTGGTCTTGGGAAGCCCGTATTGGATAATTGTGGTTGTATTAAAAGGATTCGGGAAGTTTTGTGCCAAAAAATAATGGGTTGGTGGCGACTGGCGCTGGCTTTCAATGCGACCCTGACCAATCGGCTCGATCATCAGACCATTCAATAGCGAGAAATTCCAGAGATTCGTGAAATGGAGATCAATTATTTCATCTTCTATTTGCACACTATCAGCAATAATCTGGTATGCAATATGGGCCCCAACTTGTTGACAGAGGTCCAATTTGTTGGCGACCCGTTTTCCTTCCACTATTACATCGAAGTAGCGCCGGCCTGGCTCAGTGAATTCATTCTCTGCCATCATCACGGTCACTCTATAAACGCCATTGGGGACTCGAACGCGATAGGTCACTATCTCATGAAGCCCAGTGAGATAAACTGAATCGTCCTCCGTGCCTTGCACATCGAAACGGCCAAGCCAATTCTCTTCATAACCATCCTGATGACCATATTCCAGCTCAGGCCGCCAGACCTGGTCGGGGAGATAATCTCGGTACGCCTTCCCCCCGACGTTGATTTTGATCGGAAACGATAATGGCTGTGTTAATGAAAAATTGACAACTTGGCCAGTCAGTAGATTATGCGCTGGCGAATTGTCTTTCACACCCAGCACGATCAATTGATAGGATTGGTCTGACTTTAAAGGGGAAGTGACCAATTGCACCGTTCGGTTGTCGGATAACAGCCGCGCATCCGAAACGGTAACACCAGAAATGACATAATTGCTCTTTTTTTGTGCGCTGGTGATCTCTAAATCCTCAGAGAAACCGAGCAGGATTTTTTCCTCCTGGGCGCGAACCCATTGAACAGCCGGTGGGCTGAGGTCGATATAGCCCAGTGGCGCTTCTTTGGTCAAACAGAGAATCAGATACCCATCTTTAAACACTACGTTTTCGGGCACGAAATCACAGTTATTCCCGCCAAATGTATGCGTGGCCTTCTCCCAGCGATTTTGGTCCCAGAAGTCAAAATCATCCTTCCAGAGCAAGGTGAAATTATTATCCGTGCCCGTGTTGCCTGAACCGGGTGTATAGCTGGCATAACTCACCCAATCGTAATAGGCAAACACTGGTAGACATCGATCATCCAATTTCCCAGCCCAGGGCTCCCATGTCGGTGGCCAAATGTTCATCATGATCTTCTGTTCAAACTTAAAATCGGCAATATGAGCTTGATCCTGACGATAGATCTCTTGTCCATCGACAAACCAGGCGATATAATCCGGTGTCCACTCAAAGGCATAGTTGTGGAAATCTTCATGGGTGTTGAACGGCACCCACTGATGACTATTGCGAATCTTCTGGCCCGGGCCGATGGATGTCACCTGAACATCGTGGTCGTATCGCCCCAAGATCTCAAAATCGATCTCGTTCCAATTTGTAGTAGAGGTAATTTCATGATAAGTGAAAAACGAGGCAAGGAAGCCATCTCCTTTCGGTGGCTTATATCGGGCTTCGAAGCGGCCATAGATAAAAGCGTCCTTGGTGCGATATTCAGCGCCCTTATAAGGTTTCGTGAAGCCCATGCTAATAGGAATGAGCCCTAGAATTAAAATCTTCGAACAAATCTTAATCATACAATTCCTCATGATTTTCTTTTTTTTAAACGATGACTTCGGTTTCTCAGATAGTTTGACAATTGCTCTCCTTCATTTTAATAAGATCATTTTCCGGATGCTAAAGAAGTCTTCACCCTCCAATTTGCAGAAATATATTCCGCTGCCGATTGTCTGTTCAGAATCAATTTGACCATTCCAATAAATTTGGTAATTGCCTGGATTTTGAAACGCGTTAACCAATTCGGTTATTTTACGTCCCAAAATGTCGAATATCGAAATGTTGACTTGTTGTGGTCGATGGAGAGAGTAATGAAATGCCACGCATGAATTAAAAGGATTAGGATAGATCTTCAATAGATTGAAATCCTTTGGCTTTTTTAACGGCAGGCTGCAGTTAACATCCGTGCTCCAGCCCATTTTTGCTTGAATAAAATCCGCCAAATTTTTTCCCATGACCTGATGATGCCGCACCCGCGGATGTTTGACCCAATGCGGGTCAAATGGGAAAAAGAAAGTATCGATATTGGTATCATGATCCTGAGTCCGCAAGATTGCGACGGCTTGCTCAATATATCTTGGCCAGGGAGAGCCAGGTTTAGTCGCATCCATGCTACCTAAAGCACAAATGATAAATGCATTGGGATGGTGACCACGGATCTCACGGACAAAATTGACATACGCATCGATGATTTGAGTGGAATCTGGCTCTGGGTTCAGCTTATGAATCAACCAGCTATCATTTTGAAAAAGGTTGATCACCACCACATCGGGGATATATTGGCTGAAATCCCAGTGACTATCTGGGTTGTCGGGATCGAGGCGATAGTAATATTGTGACATCACCATATCGAACCAACTGATCATGATGCCGATGCCGCTTTTGGCAATGCACATATATTCGGCGTTTAGCAGACGAGAAGCCATAGCGCCATAGGCTAAGAAATTGTTCTCATGGGCCAGATCGTCATCCCCGCTATTATCGGGCGCCTCATTGCCCATGCCACAGGTGATGGAGTTGCCATAAAAGAGCAACTTGTGTTCAGGCCGAGGCCTCGGTGGGAGAAGGGTTTTGCCGTCGTTTAACTGGATGCCCAAAAATTTCGTCGGACCTGTGGAGGCTTCCGTGCGGCGAAAAATCAGCAGGCTATGGATTGTATCAGATAGGGTCGCGGAAATGGGATATATATTGCTTCCAGCCCTGCAATCGATGATCCGAGGATGGTCGAAATCTTCATCGATGAAGACATTATAAAATGATTGGCCAGTCTTATCATCCAGCAGGATGACCAGTACTGAGCCCTCAAAGCTGGCTTTGATATAAGTGCCAAGCCAATAAAGGACCGGTTTCTCGGGCACTGAAAAATCTATCCTGCCAGTGTATTGGAAATAAGGATGGTTTGCTTTAATTGTGACGATTCCAAAAAGATCTGAAAATGAATAACCGCAAATTAGGAGAGTCGGTAGCCAGGTGTTGAAGCTTTTTTTGATCATCTCATTATCCTGTGGCTATCTTTCAAAGCTGCTTTCACGTTAAAAATTGCCTTTTATCATGCATCTATCTGGGATGACTGACACAATCGGTTTGATTTGTGCTTTAAAAGCGAACCTCAGCTATTTCCTCACCAGCGAAGCCAATTGTATAAAGAGCTTCCCAATTTCTGATGGTCTATTGAGCTTGCTTCATCTGGCCATTTCGATTAAGCCTTCACACCTTTATCAAATTTGGTTCGGAGTAATCAAATAAGCCAGTCGCTCGATATCGCTGATCTTTCAATCGCAAATATTGAATGCATGACTGAATCGGACAAATTCGATTGAGCTTTAAAAGGCGACCGCCATCTAAAGCGAATTTGGATGGCGATCGCCTAATGAGGTGTGCTAACAGAATATTTGGCGGAAATATGCCATCAGCTTAAAAGAAGCTGGGCTACTTGAACAAGAGCATCTTTCGCGTCTGTGTGAAATTGGGTGTGCTCAATTTGTAAAAATAGATGCCGGAGGTCAATTTCGTACCATCCACCTGCACCTGATAAGTACCGGCTGGCTGAAGCGCATTCACCAGCGTTTCAATTTTTTGGCCCATTGTGTTGTAGATTTCTAAAGTTACTCGTTCCGTTTTCGGAATCGTATAGCTGATGGTGGTAACTGGGTTGAATGGATTGGGATAGTTCTGCTCCAGCCGATATTCCTTGGCGGTCACTGGCAGTTCCACTGGTTTAACACTTGTGACCTTGTTAGTGTCACCAATCCAAGTATAGCCCCAGAATTGCGGTCCTTGCCAGGAGTTATCCTGGGCAATTTCCGAGAAGGACAGGATGCCATCGCGGACATTTTTGGAGTCAGAGTCATGGATATTGATATCCATTGTGATCTTCATGCCATTTTGAGGAATGAACCGCTTATCACCTGCAGCGCTGCCTGTTAATAGCGATTCAAACGGAATTTTAAACTCAACCGCCCAATCAGAGCCACCGAAATTTACGAACTCATAGTTCGGGTTGTCTAATGTGTAAACAGTTCGATAATCCGGATCACTGATCAATTGAGTCGATAGGATGATGAATTTATAATCTGGTTCTGCGCCTCGTTTAAAGCCAACATGCGTCTTGGTGGTGTTGTAGAGGCCGATGTAGAATTCGATCACGTCATCTTCCCAGAAGTTACCATCAGGATCATAACTATAAACGTTGTCAATCACATCTGCTGCAAAATACAAATTATCCTGATCCATGGCAATGTAACAGGTAGCGTTAAGGTCATTGTCGTCGCTGAAATTTCCCAGGCTCCAATGGCTTTCGGATGGCTTGAGGATGAACGGTTTGATGCCAGTGGCCTCCCATTCGCTGATATCTCCATCGGCAACAAAATTAGCTGGCGGAGTCAATGAAATTGTAGGAATGCCTTTCGCTGTGTTGGAAACGGCAGCTGAAATACCAGCGGGACCGACATTACCAGCCGCATCCTTGCATGTGACCGCGTAATAATATTGGACCACTTTATCCTTCAGCGGATAATAAATGAAATGTGCTACCGACTGCTGACCCTCCATGACGTTGGAGGCGACCAGTTGGACCTCAGGTGCGTCGATGTCAGTAATCGGGAATTCACTGGCATAGACGTTATAAGCTTCGTTGGCTTCGCCAGGCACATCCTGCCAGATCACTAGATTATAATATTGGCCAGGCACACCCGCAACACCAGTAGGTGCGGCTGGCGCCACCACATCGATCACTGGGTTGCCTGTCCACCAATCTGTGATGTATATTACCTTGCCTGCGATCCCGCTGGCCTCGGCCATCAAACCCAAAACCTGGACATGAGAGGGATCAAAATTCGTTGTGTTGTCCTGATACACCATTTCACTCAATTTGAACGCATAATTGTGCCACTCATTGTCCGCAATGGGATTAAATACTTGTCCCACTTTGCCTGGTCCACCTTCAAGCTGAACGCGCAAGGCACCGACCCCGGGTTCAGCTTTTAATTTGAATTTTAACGTATCCGTCGGCCATTCAAATTCCATATTGTACGCTGGACTAATGGTAAACCCAATTCCAGTCCAACCATTGCCCCATTCGTTGCCCTGCACCCATTTTAAGGCATTGGTGCCAGGAATTGGACCTGCGCCTTTAACAACTTCTATGGTAGATTGACCCCATGCCCACGAAGTTAATGCCGTGGGAAGATCCCGACCATTGAAGAACACAAAATCTCGATGCTTTCGCCCTACCAATTGCAATTGATCAAGAATAATTGTCCCTGAGCTATAATCTCCTTCGCCGCCACCGCTAATTGAGAACTCAATGGAAAAGCCCTTGATCTTGTCCAGGTCGATTTGACCATTTCCATAGATCCCAGCCCAACCGGTCATATTGAACGCCTCTCCGTTCCAGGCATTGGTATTGTTGATGAACGGCATCTGAATTTTGTGCCAACCAGGCTCCGAATCTAAAACGCGATGAAACGAATAGTAATATTCGGCATCGCCAACGCTATAAGTCTTATTGCCCGTAGCGGAATGGCTTACGTCGTGTAGACAGAAACGCAGCTCCACGCGGCCAGCCAGCGTCTGCTTGGACACATTATAGTACCAAAACGCCACTGAATCGTAGCCTGACCAGTCGTATACCATATTTGAATCGGGATGCCAATGCTCCAATTTCGTGTAGCCGCCCCAGCTCTCAGTATTGTGGACGCTGTAATCCAATTTCATCGCCCCAGCTCCCTCATGGACCGGATTTGGGACATAGCTCACAATAATCCAACCCTTGTCTGAGGCAGCATTGGTATTCGTTTGGTAATGTTTCCCACCGTGATTATCAAAAAACGCCCAATAATTGGTATCGGCTGGAGCTTGATCAAAGGAATTGATCATCTGCTGCCCAAAAGCGAAAGTAACAACAGCTAAAATTAATACAACTGGTAACAATACTTTTTTCATAGCTTCCTCCTACTAAATAGTTTGGTTAATAGACTCAGTTTCTCCTCAGAAAATTTCCTCTAAAAAGTGATGTCATTGAAGATCTGGTTTTTCAGTGGAATTCTGCCCGGGCTCACAGAATTATCCCACGGAGCACCATCCACTGTCTCAATTGCCCACGCTAGTACAATAAAACTGGTTGTGAATTCGATGATTCGTCAGTAAAAATCAGTAGGCTATCTTAGACCGGTCGACCACCTTCTTTCGATTTAGTTCATTTATTAGATGCCCGATAAAGCTGATAGTTGCAAAAACGGGGTTCCATATTGATGAATGGGTTCAAATTTCATTGTTTCGAAATTTTTTATCCAACGAGTAGCGAACTATATTGATCAGCCTGAATACAGCTAATTTTAATTTCCAATAAAAAAAAATAAGGTAATATTCTTAGGTTTTTTTGGTGATTTCCAGTAATAAGCTGTGTTTTCTTTCATGACATATTAAGAAATAGACTTCAATTTGCAGATAAAACTTTGCAATGGCATCTTTATTCGCAAGCAATTTTCATGATGAGCATCTTTATCTCGAATGTCGCTTCAGAAACATTCGCTTGGTAAGTGAAACATTAGCCCTGTGGGGCTTTGTTGATAAGGCAAGGTCTTTTGAAATAAACAGAAGTGTTGGGCCAAATAGAGAAGAAAAAATCTATGGGAATTTATATTTAAATAACAGCATGATCTAGAGGCATACGATAGGAATCGCTACAATTGCAAACATGACAGTTTTAAAATTTTTTCATTTCGGCTGTTCAAAATTTTTGATATGATTAAATGCCTTATTTAGTGCTTGAATGAAAAGTATCAAATTTGGATGATAAATGCCATTCCGAACGAAGTGAGGAATCTAGTTACATTTAAATCGCTAGACTTACAGATTTCTCCCCGCCAACTGGCGGGTCGAAATCACAAGAAGCTGAGTTTTTGTTCAAGCACTTCAAGCACTATTTACCTGGCAATAAAACGATCAAATGCCGATTTTAGCGACTGCCAAGTTTCAGCCAGACCTTCAGAGACAACTTTTGTGTGGCAACAAATGGGCATATAATTGGTGTCCCCATTCCACCGGGGTACAATATGAAAATGCAAATGATCTTTGACGCCAGCTCCAGCAACCTGCCCCAAGTTCATGCCAATATTGAAGCCGTGTGGCGACATCGTTTCCAGCAAAGCTTGTTGAGACAATGCCAACAAATCCATCAATTCTAAGCGCTCTTCAGATACCAGGTCTGTCAATTCTGAAATATGGCGGAAAGGAACGACCATCAAATGACCATTGTTGTAAGGGTAATAATTCATGATCACGAAGGCAGTTTTGCCTCGATGGACAATGAAATTTTGGAAATCTTGTTGCTCGGCGGGTTTGGTGCAAAAAATGCATCCTGAGGGTTTTGTCTGCTTGATGTACTCGATGCGCCAGGGTGCCCAAAGTATCTTCATGGTGTCCCTCGTTTCAATGCAAAAATTACAATTCCCAAATAAGGATTCAATGCGAAGCGAGAACCGCTATGATCGCCTTGCTCCCGCTTCGCAAGATCAATCTGCAATTTTCTTGAAGGATGAATCAATACGATGTTCTTTCGGTCAACGAAGATTCGTTGCCCGATGCAGGCATGACCAGATGGCTGATGGTGAAGCATACGTACGATGCTTCCGAGCTATTCTTCCTCTTCGCCCTTGTATTGAGCGATGATCTTTTCGGCGTTTTCCTTTGGAACTTCTTCGTAATGAGAGAATTTCATACGGTGCGCCCCACGACCCTGGGTTAAAGAGCGAAGCGTTGTGGAATATTTATAAAGCTCTGCCAAAGGAATTTTCGCTTTGATAATCTGGAATGGTGCCTTGGATTCCATTCCCTGAATTTTTCCACGACGACTGGAGATATCGCCCATCACATCGCCCATGTATTCCTCTGGGATCTGTACCTCAACATCATAAATGGGCTCTAATAGCACTGGCTTAGCTTCTTTAAAAACCTTCTTGAAGCACATGGAACCGGCGATCTTGAAGGCCATATCTGAAGAATCCACACTGTGATAGCTGCCATAAAATAGGGTGACCTTGACATCGACCACTGGGTAGCCAGCGATAACTCCATTGGCCATCGCTTCTTTTATGCCTTTTTCGACAGCAGGGATGTATTTTCCTGGGATGACACCGCCGACGATCGCATCCACGAATTCATAGCCTTGGCCTCTCGGCAATGGCTCGATCCTGAGTGACACATCACCATATTGGCCACGACCACCAGATTGCTTTTTATGTTTATGAGATCCTTCGGCTTTCCCTTTGATGGTCTCCCGATAGGGAATTTTTGGTTCGACGATGTCGACATCCACGCCGTATTTCTCTTTCAACCGCTTGATGATGATATCCAGATGTAGCTCGCCCTGACCATGGACGATGATCTGCTTCAGTTCTGGATTGACTTCAACCTGGAATGTCGGATCCGTATCCTGAATGGTGTGAAGTCCAGATGAGATCTTTTCCTCATCGCCCTTGGCTTTGGGCACCACTGCAACTCGAATGACTGGCTCTGGGAATTGAATTGGAGGCAGAAGAATCGGATTGTTTTTATCACAAAGTGTATCTCCCGTTGAGGTCTCTTTTAATTTGACAATGGCACCAAAATCTCCGACCGATACCACACCGATTTCTTTGCGGGTTTTGCCATTCATGAAATAGATCTGGCCGATTTTTTCGATCACTCCTTTGGTAGAGTTTAGGACTTCGTTGCCAGTTCGGATTGAGCCAGAAAAAACGCGGAAAAAGGAAAGTTCTCCAACATGCGGCTCGGAGACGGTTTTGAACACCAGGGCAGTCAGAGGTGCGTCAGGGCTGGGATCGCGCGTGATCTTCTCTTCAGTTTTCGGTTTAGTACCCTCAATTTTCGGGCGGTCCAAAGGCGATGGGAAACTACTAACGATTAAATCCAACATGGGCGCCACACCGATATTCAACGTCGCGGCTCCGGCGATCACAGGAAACACATTTCCTTTAATAATCTCATTGCGCAACCCAGTCTTGAGCTGCTCCTCAGTCAATTCTCCAACGTCACAGAATATATTCAATAGCTCTTCATCATTTTCCGAAATCGTCTCCATCAGCGCGCTGCGCATTTGTGCCGCTTTGTCAGCCAGATGGCTGGGGATCGCTTCTTCGGTATATTTGCCGCTCTTGTTTTTCTCAAATCGCAACAGCTTCATTTTCACAATATCAACGATGCTATCAAAGCCCTCTCCAGGATTGGCGGGAAACTGCAACGCCACTACGCCGTTGCCAAATCGCTTTTTGAGCATATCGACTACTTTCTCAAAATCGGCGTGCTCTTTATCCAAACGATTGACAAAAAATAGCCGAGGAAGTTTTTTTTCAGCGACCAATTGAAAAACCGTCTCGGTTCCCACCTCAATACCTGCCACAGCATTCACTAAAATGGCTGCTGCATCACAAACTTGCACTGCGCTAATCACTTCACCAATAAAATCTGAATAACCCGGAGTATCCAATACATTGATCTTGTGGTTTTTCCATTGGAGATGAAGCATGGACAAACTAATAGAGATCTTGCGTTCAATCTCGTCGGAACTGTAATCGGAAATGGTTGTGCCATCTTCAATCGTTCCCAATCGATTGGTTTCACCAGCGGAAAACAGCATGGCTTCCGCCAATGATGTTTTGCCAACACCTCCATGCGAAAATAATCCTAGATTCCTGATCTTATCCACGGTATACTCTTTCACTGAGAGCCTCCTTGTGACATGTAATGATTTATCTGTATTGTATCATTAGTTCTAAATCTGATGCTAACTCACCACCAGCTTAGGGATCAATGGCTGGTTGATCAACCCCAGTTGGTACTCATGGTGTTTTTTAATGCCGACTATGGTTCGAGAGCTCCCTCAATTTGCGCTTGAAAATCCGTCCCATCTTGGTGCGAGGAAGCACTGGAAAAAAACGAACGATTGTAGGACATTTATACACTGGCATATGGTTCCGACAGTATTCAATGATCTCTTCGGCTGTCGCAACCTCATTGTCTTTCAATGCAATAAATGCCTGTACATCTTCTTTGTGATTCGGATGAGGGATTGGCAGCACGACCGCTTCTTTTACCTTTGGATTTTGGAGCAGCAATTGCTCAATTTCGGTGGTGTAAATTGGAAAACCACTCTTGATGATCACATCTGCCTTCTTGCAGACCAAATAGATATTCCCTTGCTCATCGAGCTGCCCCAAGTCCCCTGTGTAATACCAGCCATTTTTAATAGTTGATTGATTGTTTTCAGCCGCGTTCCAATAGCCTTTCATTACCACCTTCCCCTGGATGGCTATTTCGCCAACTTGATTAGGATCTAGTGGTTCGCCTGATTCGTCGTGCACTTGAATATCGATGTCGGGCAGTCGGAGTCCCAAAGAACCCGGTTTGCGATCTAATGATGGATGATTCCCAGCTACCAGGCCGCTGGTTTCCGTAATTGAATAACAGTTAAGCAACGGGACGCCAAAGCGTTGTTGAAATCGTTCGTCCAGTTCCGCTGGAAGTGGGTGCCACGATGAAAGGCAATATTTCAGCGAGCGGCCGCTCATTGAATCCGGGGCAGATTTGAGCAATAAATCGTAAAATTGCGGTGAACCAGCCAGCACCGAAACATGGTGCTCATCAATCGATTGGGCGATCTGAGCGTAATCGATCTTGGGATGGAGAACCACTGTGCAGCCTCGGGAGAGCGCACTGTTCAACAGAAAGTTCTGGCTGAAAATGAAAAACAGCGGGAGAGCTGCTGCAACGACATCATTTTCATTGAATCGAAATAATTGCGTCGTCCCAGAGACGCTGGCAAGCAAGTTCTCGTGGCTTAATTCTACACCTTTGGGCGGATCTGTAACCCCTGAAGTAAATTGAATGATCGCGGTTTCGCTCGGCTCTTGAGAAATCGCCTCCCAATCGGAATTGAAACTAGCAATGAGTTCCAATAAATTGAAACCAGCGAATTCGTGAGCCTCTCCCAGAGAAATCAGAATCGGCTTTGGCTCCGCTTTGGCGAGATAGCTCGTTAAATGCTTTTTGAAACCAGCCCAGTAGATGATCGCCCGGGGCGCGACAACCTTCAAGGCCTCCTCAAATTCATTATCTTCCATCATATAATTGATAGGCACAACAATCGCACCCCCGCGCATGATGGCATAATAACTAAACACAAAATGAGGTAAATTGGGCATCAACAATGCCACACGATCGCCCTTTTGTACCCCAGCGCGCCTTAACCCATTAGCTAACTGATGGATGATCTGATCTAATTGGCCGTACCGAATGTGATGTTCATTAAATATGATCGCAGTCTTATCTGAAAATGCCTTCGCAGTCTCACAAATTTTATCAACAATCATAACCTTTTATCGATTAATCATCGCTCTCACGTTCTTCCCATACACTATCAACTGGTTGAAACTTATCTCGGCAACCCCAAATATCAAACTTTTGTCGAATTGTTTTGTAATATAATTCAAATAAGGCTCATGATAATAAAAAAAAAAATTATCAAAATCAAGTTTTTTTTCTCTTGCAGCCTTTCGCGTGGCATGCTGTTGCTCAATATTTTTAACACCCAAAAAACTACTTGCTTCTTAATAAAATTATTTTAAATTGCTCTCAGGACGATCCTCTTCGCTGAGAATTGTCATTGCGGAGGGTTACAGCGATCATTCCTGTTTTCTTCAAGAATTGAACTTGTTGATCCATATCGGTGCTTTTAAATTTGGAAATATCCATCTATGATATTGAACAAAATTACTGCTGGACCTCTTGGCGTCAATTGCTATATTATCGGCTGTGAAGCGACAGGTGCGGGCGCAGTTATCGATCCAGGAGATGAGGCGCCAGTGATTCTCGAGCACATTAAGCAACAGCGAATTGATGTAAAATTTATCTTGTTGACTCATGGTCATGTCGATCATCTTGCTCACTTGTCCCGCATCAAAAGAGAACTTGGGGCCGAGTTTCTCATGCATCAAGATGATGTATTTCTTCTCAAGGGACTATTTGCCCAGGCGCTGATGTTTGGTCTCCCAAACCCCGGTAATCCAAAACCAGATCGCTTCATCTCCGATGGAGATGAGATTGCTTTGGGCAAGCTCAAGATTAAGGTTCTGCACACCCCTGGGCATTCTCCAGGAAGCGTATCCTATTTTGTGGACAATAAACTTTTTGTGGGGGATTTGATTTTTGCTGGCTCGATCGGCCGCACTGATCTGCCTGGTGGGGATTATCAAAAACTGATTCGTTCGGTCGAAAGCAAAATTTTTACGTTGCCAGATGATACGATCATTTACCCCGGCCATGGTCCTGAGACCACCGTGGGTCAGGAGAAAGCGACCAATCCATTTTTTTGATGACGAATTATTTATCCGCTCAAAACTGTGAAGGGATAAAAAATATGTTTCGGAGTATCAAGCCATATTCAAATGGGAAGTCAATAAATTTGACCTGATAAGCATGATCAGATCTAAACAAAAATTTGATCGCTTCATCTGCGGCCTCATGGTCTTCATGTTCGCTATTCTGATGAAATCCGCTTTCATTTCGGCATATGTTTCTCGAGACAAACATGCCTCCCAAAAAATAATTCCCCATTTCTCCAATGTTTCCATCCAGGCAAAGGTCGCCCACACGGGCAAAAGCGTCAATGCCATCTGGTTGGATGACAACGACGACGGCTGGCTCGATCTGTTCCTCTGCAATGGCTATAATCAGCCCAATGTGCTATATCGAAATTTGAAAAATGGCGCTTTTGAAGATATTACAGCTCAGGTCGGCCTGGTGGATCTTCGCTGGAGCCACAGCGCCCATTGGCTCGATTTCGATAATGATGGGCTTTTCGAGCTGTGCGTGGAAAACAAGCTCGGTAATCAAATCTTCAAAAAGACCGAGCGGGATAGCTTCATCAATTTCACCCGAAACTACCATTTTTTGACCACACCAGGAATGGCCTGGGCCGATTTCAATAACGATGGTCTGATAGACGTTTACGTTTATCGAGCGGATGAAAATGCGGCCCGAGCAGGCAGTCCGCCCAATTGGCTATTCAAAAATTTGGGCCATGGCCAATTCAAAGAAATGGCGGCAGCGGCAGGCGTGGCAGGCGAAAGCGATACCAATGGCGCCAATTGGATCGATGTCAATAACGATGGCTGGCTGGATCTGTATGTTATCAATGGCAATCACCAGCCCAATCATTTTTATCTGAACAATGGAAACGAGACGTTCTCTGATATTGCCCCTCAAACAGGCATTGTGGAACATGATGGCAGCGCCTGGTGGGCCGATTTCAACCATGACGGCTGGATCGATGTGATGGTGGCTGATGAACTATCGGCCCGATTGTACAAAAATAATGGCGACGGGACATTCACCGACATCACAGCGACGTCTGGCATCATTTTTCCGACGAATGCGGCCCTCCAAGCCAATTGGATTGACTTCGACAACGACGGCCAACTCGATCTTTTCTTCTTCTCCTCGCTTGATCTTTATAACCTCAGACCAAAGCTCTATCGCAATATGGGCGATGAGACCTTTGCCGATTTGACCGCCGACGTGGGGCTGGATCTGATCATCAGCGCTTATCAATCGATATGGGGTGATTACGACAACGATGGCGATCCCGATCTCTATTTGCCTAGCAAAGGACCCAATATTTTATTTCGCAACGATGGTGGTCAGCATCATTGGGTCAAGGTTCGCTTAAGGCCTTTAGTGACCAATCGTTCAGCACTTGGCACAAGCGTCACGGT